>JBAXCT010000022.1:0-15193 GCA_037141375.1 Chthoniobacterales bacterium
ACTCGGGAGTGATCTCGGGAGCGGGAGGCCTGATCAAGATTGGATCGGGAACGATGATTCTCTCCGCTGCGACCAACAGCTACGGCGGTGTTACGACTGTGGGTGGTGGTGTGCTTCAAGTGACGAGCCTGGTCAACGCAGGCACAAACAGTGCGATCGGGACCAATGGGACAATCATCCTGACCAATGGTGGCGTGCTAAATTACGCGGGTGCGACGACCACCAACAACCGCGTCATTAACCTCGCATCGGGCAACGGCGGCATCGGGGTATCAAATACTTCGATGGCGCTCACCATCTCCGGCGTGATCAGCAACAGCGGTGCCTTGGTCAAGAGCGGTGCGGGAACACTCATCCTCGTAGCAAGCAACAGCTACAGCGGGGGCACCTTGCTCAATGCCGGGACGCTTTCGGCGGGTAATCCGTTCGCCTTCGGTTCTGGTTCGGTCACAGTCGCCTCAAACACAACGCTCAACCTGTCCAACCTCAGTGTCGCCAATACGCTGGTCAACAATGGTGGCATCCTGACCAATTTAGGCACGGTGAGCGGCGCCCAACTCAGTGGCGGCACGACGATACTCTCCGCCAGCAGCAATACGGTAGCCGAGGTGAGCGGTACGGCTACGGTCAATGTATCCGGTGCCAACACCACGATCACCAACATGACTGGTGGGACGGTCAACGCAGTGGCCAACATCACGTTGCGAAGTTACGATGACGGCGACATCGACCACACCACTGAGGTGACCATCGCCTCCGGCAGTGGTCGTGGTTCGATCAGGGGTGCTGGCAGGCTGACCAAGACCGGATCGGGCACGCTCACGCTCTCCGGCAGCAACAGCTACACGGGTATAACGACGATCTCCGAGGGTGAGGTTTCCATCAGCACCAACGCGGCGCTGGCCTCGACCACGAAGGTCAGTCTCAATAGCGGCACCGTTCTGAAATACACCGGCGGTTCCGCCATCCTCGATCGCAATATCGAGGTGACCAACGGCACGGGCACGATCCGCAATACCGGCGGGGGTACGCTGGCACTTTCGGGCACGCTCTCGAAAAGCGGCACGGTGCTCACCTTGAGTGGCGGCGCGTTCAACATCACTGGCACGATCAGCGGCGCCAGCGCCAACTCGGACCTCATCGTCGACGGCGCCGTGGTCACGCTCAACAACACCAACACCTACAACGGCCCGACCTACATCCGCAATGCGGGTGCGCTGGTGGCTAACGTGGTCGGCGCCATGCCGACCAACACGCGCAGCGCGGTGATCATGGATGACACGGGCACGGGCAGTTCGGCCCTGACCAACGCGGCCAGCCAGCAGATCGCCTCCTTGACCGGTGCGGCCAGTTCCTCGGCCACCATCGCCACCAACACCTCGCTGACCATCGGCACGACCGCAACGAACACAACCTTCGCCGGCGTGATCAGCGGCGGCGGCAGCCTGGTCAAAGACGGCGCGAGCACGCAGACGCTCACCGGCTCCAACACCTACAGCGGCGGCACGGTGGTCTCGGCGGGAACATTGTCCGGCGACTCGACGAGCCTCCAAGGCAGTATCTCCAATAGCGCGGCGGTGGTCTTTAACCAAGCTGCCAACGGAACCTTCGCCGGAGCCTTAAGCGGCAGCGGCACGCTGCTCAAAACAAACGCCGGCACACTCACTCTGACCGGCGCCAACACGCAAAGCGGCACGACCATCGGTCAAGGCACCCTGCAGATCGGCAATGGTGGTACGACCGGTTCCTTGGCTGGAGTGATCACGAACAACGGCATATTGGCCTTCAATCGCTCGGATAACCTCACCAATAGCGGCACAATCAGCGGCACCGGTAGCCTGACCAAAAATGGCAACGGCACACTGACCCTCTCCGGTGCTTCCTATTCAGGCGGAACCTTGATCAATGCTGGTGCGCTCGCAGGTTCCACCGGTGCTCTGCAGGGCAATCTCACCAACAACGGCACGGTCATCTTCGACCAAGGCACCAATGGCACCTATGCCGGCATGCTCAGCGGCAGCGGTAGTGTCAACAAGGCCGGGGCCGGCCAAGTGACCTTCACAACAGACAACAGCTACACGGGCAGCACTTGGATCCAATTCGGGACGCTCAACCTCAACGCCGCTCTGGGCGCGGCGAAGAACACAGCTTCCGTGACTGTATCCACGAACGCGACGCTGCTCATCTCACAGAGCCATCAGGTGAACAATAGCGCGACGGTCACGCTCTCGGGCGGCACGATCCAGACTGCAAGTGGCGTGACCGAGACCTTCGGCGCCCTGAACCTCACCACCGGATCCTTCCTCAACTTCGGTGCGGTCTATGGCTCGGGAAGCAGCATGAACTTCGGTGCCTACACAGCAACGCAACAGCTCTCAATCAACAACTTCGACTTCGGGAGCACGCTGACTTTCGGGAGCGATCTGACCAGCAGTATCAACAACTCTTCGCTCTTCACCTTCACCAACGGTGGCATCAGCTCCTCCTCATGGAACGGTAGCACGTTCACCATCACGGCGATCCCGGAGACTTCAACCTATGTTGCAGTGCTCGGATTGCTTGCGCTCTGCGCGTTGCCCTTGGCGCGCCGCAAGCGCGCGCAAGTGTCCTGAGTTGCATGCAGCGGACGGTCGCCGCGGCGATCGCCCCAACCTTGGGTAAAGTTTTATGTTATGGCAGGGACGGCTGGCCTCTCCGAGCGGTAAGCTCTCCGAGCAGGAGGCTTAACCGTCCGCACGCTCCACTCCGAGATGCAGCGACCCTCTGAGTCAGCGGGCCCTACCAGGCGAGAGGCTTGGGTAAGTCTAAAATCTTTGGGAACTGGTATCAGCCTGTCTGCCGGCGTGGTTGCGCAAGTATCTTGACCGAGGTGAGGTCTTTCCCCAAACCTCTTGTGCTATGAAGCTTTACCCCATTTTACCACGTCGCACGCCGTGGCTTGTTCTGATCGCACTTCTTCTCATCCCTGTGCCGGGCTGCAAAAAAGCGCCCTCGACCGCCCAAACCGATGAGATCGTAGTGGGTGAGTTCGGTTCCCTCACGGGCAACACGGCCAGTTTCGGTCAGTCCTCGCACAAGGGGGTGCAGATGGCTTTCGACGAGCAGAATGCCGACGGAGGAGTCCTGGGTAAAAAGCTGCGCTTGGTCCTGGAGGACGACCAGTCGAAAGCCGGCGAGGCCGCGACCGTCGTGCGGCGCATGATTTCACGGGAAAATCTGGTGGCCATCCTCGGCGAAGTCGCCTCCTCGCGCTCGCTGGAAGCGGCCCCTATCGCCCAGCAAAACAAAATCCCGATGATCTCGCCGTCCTCGACCAATCCGAAGGTCACCGAGGTGGGGGACCACATTTTCCGCGTGTGCTTCATCGATCCTTTTCAAGGTGCCGTGCTGGCGAAATTCATGCTCGCGCGCGGCTGGAAAAAAGCGGCCATTCTCATGGATGTGAAGCAGGATTACGCGGTGGGTCTGAACGAATTTTTCAAGGACTACTACATCAAGAATGGAGGCACCATAGTGAGCGAGCAGAGCTACAGTTCAGGTGACAAGGACTTCAAGGCGCAGCTTACTTCCATCCGCGCAACTCAACCCGAGGCGATCCTCGTCGCGGGCTACTACAACGAGGCCGGTCTGATTGCCAGCCAAGCCCGCCAACTCGGCTTGAATGTGCCGCTGCTCGGCGGGGATGGATGGGATTCGCCTTCGCTTGTCGAGGTAGGCGGCGCCGCGATGGAGGGCAATTTCTTTTCCAACCACTTCTCGGCCGAGGACAAGTCTCCTGCCGTGCAGAATTTCCTTGTCCGCTTCCGCGAGAAATACAAAGAGGAGCCCGATGCGATGGCCGCCCTCGGCTACGATGCCGCCATGATTCTTTTCGACGCGATGAAGCGGGCCGGGACGACGGAGGAGGGGGCTCTGTGCCGGGCCATCGCTTCGACCAAAAATTTTCCCGGTGTGACGGGAAGCATCACCCTCGATGACAAACGCAACGCCGAAAAACCCGCGGTCATGCTGCAGGTCGATGGTGGCAAGTTCCGCTACGTCGAGACGGTGACACCCTGACCGGATCATCCTGTGGACTGGGGCAACCTCGCGCAGCAGACGGTCAATGGCCTCTCGCTCGGCGCGATCTACGCGCTCATCGCCCTCGGCTACACCATGGTTTACGGAGTGCTGCGCTTCATCAACTTCGCCCATGGTGACGTCTTCATGGTCGGCGCGTTTGCCGGACTTTATTTTCACCGCTGGCTGAAGCCGCTCTTCGCCGGTTGGCCGGCGGCAGCGTCGGCCCTCGTGATTCTGCTGCTCTCCATGGCGTTCTGCGCCCTGCTTGGGATCATCATCGAAAAAATCGCCTACAAGCCACTCCGCCGCCGCTCGCGTTTGACGGTGCTGATCACCTCGATCGGCGTATCGCTCCTTCTTTCCTACGGAGCGCAGCTGCTCTTCGGCGCGGCACCCAAAGGCTTCCCTCAGCTGGCCTCCAACCGCACGGTTTCGCTCCCGCTCGGTGCCTCGGTCACGGTCGAGCAGATCACCGTGTTGGTCGTCACCCTGTTTTTGCTGCTCGCGCTTTCCTGCGCCGTCCTGCGCACGCGTTTGGGATTGGCCATGCGCGCCCTCTCGAACAACCCGACCGCCGCCGCGCTGATGGGAGTCAACAACGACGCCGTCATTTCTTTCACCTTTGGTCTCGGTTCCGCCCTGGCCGGTGCCGCCGGTATTTTCTTCGCGATGCTTTACCAAGCGATCGATCCCTTCATGGGCATCCTGCCCGGCATCAAGGCGTTTGTCGCGGCGGTGCTCGGCGGCATCGGCAACATTCCCGGAGCAGCTCTGGGAGGCGTGCTGCTCGGGCTTCTCGAGACGCTCGTCGTCGGGTACAGCCAGAACGTAGGGATACCCTCGGGCTACCGCGATGCCGTGGCCTTCGTGATTCTCATCCTCACGCTGATGTTCAAGCCGACCGGCCTGCTGGGAAAATCCGAACGCGAGAAGGTGTGATCAGGTGAAGAATTATATCCCGCATCTAGCCCTCTTCGCGGCTCTGGC
Source organism: Chthoniobacterales bacterium (assembly GCA_037141375.1). Taxonomy (GTDB): domain Bacteria; phylum Verrucomicrobiota; class Verrucomicrobiia; order Chthoniobacterales; family JACTMZ01; genus JACTMZ01. The sequence continues at coordinate 5,050 of JBAXCT010000022.1, forward strand.
CGGCGCGGCCGTGCTGCAGTTTTTCTCTCCGCAGCTTGATGACTACGCGGCAAGCATCCTTGTGCTCATCGGAATCAACATCGTCCTCGCAGTGAGTTTGAATCTGGTCAATGGCCATACTGGGCAGTTTTCTCTCGGGCACGCGGGCTTCATGGCCGCCGGCGCGTATGGCTCCGCCATGGTGACCTTGTCCTTCGCTCCCATCGTTGCGGCGGCCGGGCCTTGGGCCGAGGGCGCTCTCTTCGCCGGTTCGCTTCTACTCGGCGGTGCGGTGGCCGCTCTCTGCGGGTTGCTCGTCGGACTGCCCTCCTTGCGTTTGCGCGGGGACTACCTGGCCATCGTGACTCTCGGCTTCGGTGAAATTATCCGGGTGGTCATCCAGAATACCGAGTCACTGGGCGGGGCCCGCGGACTGGAGGGAATACGCCCCTACACGACGCTTTTTTGGACGTTCGCTATCGCCGCCCTGACGGTCTATGTCGTCGCCTGTTTGGTCAACTCGACCTACGGCCGAGGCTTTATCGCAGTGCGCGATGACGAGATCGCTGCCGAGTCCATGGGCATCCACACCGTCAAATACAAGGTGGTCGCTTTTGTCGTGGGCGCATTCTTCGCCGGTTTGGCCGGAGGCCTCTACGCACATTTCATCACCTTCATCGCGCCGGAGGGTTTCAATTTTCTCAAGTCGGTCGATGTCGTGGTCATGGTGATCCTCGGCGGCATGGGCAGCACTCCCGGGGTGGTGGCCGCGGCCATTCTGCTCACTCTGCTCAATGAGGGTCTCCGTGATTTCGAGCAATACCGCATGATCGTCTTTGCCTTGCTTCTGATCGTCATCATGATCGTCCGCCCGCAGGGGCTGCTCGGCAATTTTCGCGGTTGGCCGAAAAGAAAGGCGGGGGCGTGAGCAGGCTTCTCGAGCTGCGCGGGGTGACGATGGAGTTCGGCGGCCTTCGCGCCGTGAGCGGGCTCGATCTGGTCGTCGGTCCGGAGGAAATGGTCGGCCTGATCGGACCGAACGGTGCCGGAAAAACAACGGTCTTCAACCTCATCACCGGACTCTACCATCCGACCGAGGGGGCGATTGCTCTCAACGGGAGAACCATGACGCGTCTCGCGCCGAACAGGATCACTGCCGCAGGTATCGCTCGCACCTTCCAGAATATCAGGCTTTTCGGATCCCTGTCCGTCTATGACAACGTCCGCACCGCGATGAACCTCAACCTGCGTCACGGGTTCGGCCATGCTCTGATGCGCGGCCGGGGGTTCCGTGCGGAGGAAGCGCGTATCCGTGAGGATGTGTTCGCCCTGCTCGATATCTTCGGCCTGTCGGGAGAAAGCGAGCGTGCCGCGACCGGACTTTCCTATGGTGACCAACGCCGGCTCGAGATCGTGCGCGCCCTGGCAACCAAACCGCAACTGCTCCTGCTCGACGAGCCGGCGGCGGGGATGAATCCCACGGAAAAAGCGGCCCTCATCGATCTCATCCATTTTGTGCAGGATAAATTCCGCATCGCGGTGCTGCTCGTCGAACACGACATGAGGGTTGTCATGGGGGTGTGCCGCCGCATCGTGGTGCTGGATTACGGGAGCAAGATCGCGGAAGGAACCCCCGGCGAAATCAGAAAAAACCCGGCGGTGATCGAAGCCTATCTCGGCAAGGAGGCGCCGCATGCTTGAGATCCGTGATCTGCATGTCACCTACGGGGCAATCACCGCGCTGCATGGGATCTCCATCAATGTGCCGGCCAGCACCATCGTGACGCTGATCGGAGCCAATGGGGCAGGCAAATCCTCGACCCTGCGAGCGGTGTCCGGAATCGCCACGGTCAGCCAAGGGTCCATTACCTTCGAGGGCCGCGACATCACCAACCATCCACCTCACGAGATTGTCGGGTTGGGGATCGCGCAGTCACCCGAAGGGCGGATGGCTTTCTCCAATCTCACGGTGCTGGAAAATTTGCGGATGGGAGCGTACCTCCGCCGGGACAAGCGCGAATTGGCGCAGGATCTCGAGCGCAGCTTCGAACTTTTTCCCCGGCTCAAAGAAAGGCGCAAGCAGTCGGCCGGAACCTTGAGCGGGGGGGAGCAACAGATGCTGGCCATCGCCCGCGCGCTAATGAGCCGCCCCAAGTGCCTGCTGCTCGACGAGCCTTCGCTGGGTCTGGCCCCCATTCTGGTCGAGACGATTTTTACCTGCATCGTGGAAATCAACCGCGAGATGGGTCTGGCCATCCTGCTGGTCGAGCAAAATGCCAACCTCGCCCTGCAGGTCGCGTCCAGAGGTTATGTGCTCGAGACCGGGCGAGTCGTGCTCCACGACACGTCGGAAAACCTACGCGCCAACCCGACTGTGCGCTCCGCTTATCTCGGCGCGGGTGCGGACTGATTGCCGTCCGGGTGGGAGGACGCCGCATTCCGAGGCTCGCGCGGTTGGCCGCTCCTACTCGTTGTAGGCGTTCTCGCCGTGCTCGCTCACGTCGAGTCCCGCGTGCTCGGCCTCGTCATCCACGCGCAGTCCGATGGCAGCTTTGATGATTTTGAGCAGCATGAAAGTGGCTGCCCCCGCCAGAGCGGCGGTGAAAACCACGGCAATCAACTGGTTGACGAACTGTGCGCCGCCTCCCGCGAGCGAGCAGATGGCACCGTCCTTTTTGAACGTGGTGGCGATGGCCGGGTTGACCTCGGCGTTGGCGAGGAAGCCGAGCATCAGCATCCCGACGATACTGCCGCAGCAGTGCACACCGAAAACATCGAGCGAGTCATCGTAGCCGAACTTCGCCTTCACGCGGGTGACACAGAGATAGCAGGCGACGCCGCCGGCGAGGCCAATGGTGACGGCTCCCGGAATACTGACAAAGCCCGATGCGGGAGTGATCGTGGCGAGGCCCGCGACCATACCGGACGCGACCCCGAGCACGCTGGGCCTGCGCTTTTCCACCCACTCGTAGAGGGACCATGCGAGGCCGCCCGCCGCGCCGGCAAAATGCGTCGCGGCAAAGGCGCTGGTGGCGAGCACGCCGCTGTTGAGCGCGCTGCCCGCGTTGAAGCCGAACCACCCCACCCAGAGTAATCCCGCGCCAATGAGGGTGAGAACGACGTTGTGCGGCAGCATCGGTTCCTTGGGAAAGCCGCGGCGCTTGCCGAGGACGATGGCGCAGACCAGCGCTGAAACGCCGGAGCTGATGTGGACCACCGTGCCGCCGGCGAAATCGAGTACCGGGATTTTGCCGCCGAGCGCCCAGTTGAAAATACCACCCTTGCCCCAGACCATGTGCGCCATGGGGAAGTAGACGATCGTCACCCAGCCGATCATGAGGAGTACGAAGGCGCTGAATTTCATCCTCTCCGCAAACGCGCCCGTGATGAGCGCCGGCGTGATGATCGCAAACATCATCTGGTAGAGCATGAACGTCTCCTGAGGAATCGTCGGCGCGTAATCCATGTTCGGGGCGCCACCGACGTTCTTGAGGAAGAGATACTGCAGGGGATTGCCGAAGAAGGCGTTCCCGTCGCCAAATGACATGCTGTAGCCGAAGACGAACCACAAAATACTGACAAGCGACATGAGGAAAAAGCTCTGCATCATCGTTGCCAGCACATTCTTGGGTCGCACCAAGCCGCCGTAGAAGAGCGCCAGTCCGGGCCCCGTCATCATCAGGACCAGCGCGCTGCAGGCGAGCATCCAGGCGTTATCGCCCGAGTCAATGACGGGCACCGGGTCCGCCGCGCGCGCGGCAAAAGTCAGCGAAAAGAGCAGGGCCCCGGTCAGGCCGATGGAGCGATTGGGTCGGGAGTCGATGATCATGGCGGAAAAATAGGGTTTGCTCCGGCGGAGGTGGGGGGAACTGGGGATCGTGGGAATAATGATCAGAGCGTGAAAGGAAAAAATGCTCAGGGCTTGCTCTGCCACGGGGCCGGAGGAACGTGTAAAACCCGGCTCCCTGCAGCGACCCTGCGCCAAGAAATGCGGAATCGTGCTTTGGAGCGATGCAAAATGTTGTTCAAAGGTTTATAAAGAAAGGACTTAGCTTTAAACCGTAGTTGATCGTTGAGGGACGGAGCATGAGCGATTGACGTCATCGGCTTGCCTCACCCTTGGAATGAGTGCGCCCGGATCAACAAGTCGTTGGCTTTCAGCCTCTCGATGGGTCGCCGCGGCGACCTGTCTCCGGCTCCCAACGCTCTTTCTAGGTTAAGCAACCGCCACAGCTGGCAAAGATCCCTCGGCGTAATCCGGGTGGATGGAATGGGAGAGTGGCTGCGAACGACAGCTTCCGCCATGGTCCAATTTTCCGGCGGATGCCTATGATGACAGGAATGGTGCGCTTCAGGAAATGGCTCAAGCACGCTGTTTTTCGTGGGTAAACATATCTGCAAGCGCGCCGACCGAGACGGTCGCAGTTTTGTGTGTCATAAACGATCAAAATCCTCCAGCCGAGCGGCGGGGTCGTTTAAACTTATCGCCCTATGAATCAACAACTGACCGAGATCGCCTTCATTCTCGACCGCTCCGGCTCCATGCAGAGTCAGCTTGATGGCACCATCCGTGGTTTCAACAGTTTCCTGCGTGAGCAGCGGGAGGCCCCGGGACTCGCCCGTTTCACCCTGGTGCTCTTCGACGATCGATACGAGACCCCCTATGCTTCCATTCCGATCAGCGAGGCTGTTGATCTCCACAAAAGATCTTTCGTACCGCGCGGGCGCACCGCCCTGCTCGATGCCATCGGGCGCACCATCGATGAGCTGGGCGCGCGTCTGGCTGCGATCCCGGAGTCGGCGCGCCCCGGACAGGTCATGGTGGCCATCTTGACCGATGGATTGGAAAATGCGTCGGAGCATTTCACCCATCGCGAGGTTTCGGAGCGTATCGCGCACCAGCGCGACATCTTCCAATGGCAGTTCTTTTTCCTCGGGGCCAACCAAGATGCCATTGCCACGGCGGCGGCCATGAACATCGACCGCCGAGCCGCGATGAACTTTGTGGCCGATGAGGGGGGGCTTTACGTTTCCAGCCTGAGCATCAGCCGCAAGATGAGCTCGCTTCGCAAAAAGGCCGCCGGTGAGTCGCTTACCGCGGCCGAGCAACAGGACCTCGACAACTCTCTGAGCGACATCGGTCGCGACGAGGAGCAACGGAGGCGGAACAAGGAGTAAAAAAAGCTTGGTCCGTCAACAGGACTGCCTCCCTGGCTTTTCGCTTTTACTTGGCGGACACCCTTCTCCGCCGCGCTTACCCCCGAGACCGATGGGCGGTTTTTCTGTCTGATTGAACGATTGCGTCATTCCGGTAGTCTGAAGTTCGAATGATTCGTATGTTGTCTGTTGTTGTGCTGCCTCTCATGGCGGCGGGTGTCATCGCGGCGGAGACGGGGAACCAACCGGAAAAGGCGCCCCCGCTGGTGCCCCTGGGCGATTTTTTCCGCAATCCGGTCGGTGCGGCGTATCAGGTTAGTCCCGCCGGTGATTATCTGTCATGGCTCGCGCCGTGGGAAAATCGCCTGAACGTTTTCGTGCAACCAGTCGACGGCAGCAAGGAACCGGTGCGTTTGACCCAGGCAACCAAGCGCGACATTTCCGGCTATTTCTGGGCGGCTAAGGACCAGATCGTTTATCTGCAGGATGACGGCGGCGATGAAAACTTCCACCTCTACTCCATCGGAGTCGACGGTTCGGGCCAGCGCGACCTGACGCCTTTCCCGGGTGTTCGCGTTGGTGTGGTTGATGATCTCCGCGAAGACGAGAACCATCTCCTCATCGAGATGAACAAGCGCGACGCGCGGGTCTTCGATGTCTTCCGCCTCAACACCCGCAATGGCGAGATGGAGCTCGTCGCGGAGAATCCCGGCAGCGTTTCGGGATGGGTCACCGACCATGACGGCAAGGTCCGCGCGGCCGTGCAGACCGACGGCGTGAACACCGAACTTCTCTACCGTGCGACGGAAAAAGAGCCGTTCAAGAAGGTGCTCGTCACGGATTTTCGCGAGAGCGCGGATCCGATGTTCTTCACCTACGACAACAAGGAGCTCTACGCGTCATCGAATATCGGCCGTGACAAGTCGGCCATCGTCCGCCTCGATCCCGCCACAGGCAAAGAGCTCGAGGTTCTCTTCGAGCATCCCGAGGTCGATGTGGGCGGCCTAGTTGGCTCGGATAAGCGGAAGGTGCTCACCATGGCGTTCTTCACGCGGGACAAGGTCGGGTACCATTTCTTCGACGACACGCGTCGCGATCTGCAGGAGAAGCTGGAGAAAAAACTGCCCGGCACGGAGGTGACGCTCGTCTCGACCGACCGGAATGAGGACAAATACATCGTACGCACGCAGAACGACCGTACGCGCGGCGCGTCCTGGTTCTATGACACCAAGACGGACGAACTGCGCAAGCTGGCCGATGTCACCCCCTGGCTGGTCGAGGACAAAATGGCCCCGATGAAGCCGGTGCAGATCACCGCGCGCGACGGCTTGAAATTGCCGGCGTATCTGACCTTGCCCCCCGGGGAAACCAAGGACCTTCCGGCCGTGCTCTATGTGCATGGTGGTCCTTGGGCGCGCGACGATTGGGGCTTCGATGGCGGCGCACAGTTTCTGGCCAACCGTGGCTATGCCGTCCTGCAGGTCAACTACCGTGGTTCGACTGGCTACGGCCGTGCGTTCTGGGAGAAAGGCTTCAAGCAGTGGGGCAAAAACATGCAGAACGATCTGACCGACGCGGCCAAGTACCTGGTGGACGAGGGGATCGCCGATCCGAAGCGCATCGCGATTTATGGGGCGAGCTACGGTGGATATGCCGCGCTGGCCGGCATGGCCTTCACTCCGGACGTCTATGCTGCGGGCATCAGCTTCGTCGGGCCTTCCAGCCTGTTCACCCTGCTTGAGACCGTGCCACCCTATTGGGAGCCGATGCGGAAGATGAACTACGAGATGATCGGCGATCCGGAGAAAGAAAAGGAACTGCTCACCGAGGCCTCGCCGCTTTACTCCGCAGACAAAATCAAATCGCCGCTGCTCATCGCCCAGGGGGCCAACGATCCGCGCGTGAAGAAGGCGGAGAGCGACCAGATTGTCAAGGCACTGAAGAAACGGGGCATCGATGTGCCCTATGTTGTCAAAGGCAACGAGGGCCACGGGTTCGGCAACGAGGAAAACCGCCTCTATTTCTACCGCGCCGTCGAACGCTTCCTCGCCAAACACCTCGGCGGCCGTGCTGAAGAGAGCACGGATAAAATTCCGGAAGTGGACGGCAGCAAGCAGATGTAGCGGCGCCGTCCCCGGCGGCGAACGACTCAGCAACCGGCGGTCATAGACCGCCGCTACATCATCAGGGTTCTTGCCACTCCCGCTGCCGTCGCTAACCCGACCACCGAGGGGATGCTCCAACCGCGTCCGACAAGCAACCACAGCGCGATACCGGTTATCACCGCGGCCGACTTGCGATCATGCCCGGCAGCAAAAACTCCCATCGCATACCATGCGCCGAGATTGGCGATCACGCCGACCACCGCTGCACCCATGGTCGTGAGTGCGGCGGACGCGCGCGGGCTCTGCGCCAGCCGGTCCACATGCGGCGCGCCGACCAGAATGAAAATCAGACTGGGCAGGAACGTGACCCAAGTCGTCATGGCCGCACCTAGCGTCGCCATGGTCAGTGGCGACAATGGTGCCGGATGATTCCACCCCGCGAAAAACCCCGCGAATTGCAGCACGATGATGAGCGGTCCGGGTGTCGTCTCGGCCAAAGCGAGTCCGTCCTGCATGGCCTGCGCGGAAAGCCAGCCAGAGCCGACAGCATGATCCGCCACGTAGGGCAACACGGCGTAGGCACCCCCGAAGGTGATGAGCGCGGCGTTGCCGAAAAACCATCCGAGTGCGGCGAGGATGCTGGCAGGTCCGAAGATGACTGCGGCGAGTAAAACCGGCGCAACCCAGAGACCTGCGAGCACCGTGGCAGCGCGCCAGAGAGTCGATGCGCTGCCCGGTATCGTCGGGATGTGTTTTTGGCTTTTTCCGGTGCGAGCAAACAGGCCCGCACCGAGTGACACGGCGACGATCCATGGAAACGGCACCGAGAAAAAAAACATGGCAGCGAAAGCCGCGCCGGCCGCCAACCATGCGTTTCTCCCCGACAGATGATGTCTCGCCATGCGGGCCACAGCCGCGAGGATGATTGCCAGCACGGCCGGGCGCACCATCGCGAACACGTTCTGCACGGCATCGATGTGGCCGTAAAACGCGTACAGCACGGACAGAACCCAGAGCAGCAGCGCGGCGGGCAGGACAAAAAGAACGGCCGCGGCGATAGCGCCGCGCAGGCCCTGCATTTTCCATCCGGAATAAATGGCCAATTGATGCGCCTCGGGTCCGGGAAGCAGCAGGCAGAAATTGAGACCGTGCGAAAACTCGTCGGCATTGAGCCATCGCCGCCTTTCCACCAATTCCTCGCGCAGGATGGCAATTTGACCGGCGGGACCTCCAAAGCTGACAAAGCCCAGCCAAGCGAAGAAGCGGACTACCTCGGCGAAAGGCGGAACGTTCTTTTGTGGACAGGAAAGCGGCATATTTTTGTCGTGGCGGGTCAAATCTGACTGCAGCAACGGCTGAACGCCAAAGCAAACACTCCGAAAATAATCCCGGAAAGTACATCGAGGCCGCGGAGATCGGCCTGATCTGCTGACAGCATCTGGTCTTTACGGCCGGTTTGCCTCAGCTCTCTCATCGCTCAACATCTTCCACGCTTCACGGAAGCCGGGGGCAAAATCCTGCGGGCGGGTGGCGATCCACCCCGAGATGACTTCGACCGGGAAGAAGAGGGCGTCCTCGATTTCTGCCGGGGGCAAAATAAATGGTCCGTCGTGTCGCGCGGTGAAAACTTCGACGAATTCCTGTCCGGTATTGGCGCAGGCGCAAATTTTACCGAGAGGCTTGAGTTCTGCGCGGATGCCCAGTTCCTCCTCTGTCTCCCGAGCAGCGCCGGCGGCGTAATCCTCTCCGGGTTCGAGGTGGCCCGCCGCGCTGGAGTCCCACTTCGAGGGCTCGCGGTCCTTCCACGCGGAACGTTTTTGCAGCAGCAACTCTCCGGCGTCGTTGAAGACGAGGATGTGGACTGCGCGGTGGAGTAGGTTTTTCTCGTGCACGATGGACCGTGCTTCCGTCCCGATGACCTTGTCCTGCTCGTCGACGACGTCGAATCTCTCGCCGTCGTGCTGCGGCGGTCCGGCCGCGGCTGGGTCGAGCGCGCGGGCCAGATCGACCCATTGCGCAACGGAGAGATTTTCCGCCCGGCAGGTGACCGGAAGACCATGGGCCTCGGACCATGCGCCCCAAAATTCCGGATCGGGCTTGAGCAGGGACTTGAGCTGCTTGCGCCGCTGGCTGAAGCCGCGTTGCACGAGGTCGTCGAAAAATGTGGTGCGCACGGGCGGGAATTCCTTCGCTGCCCGGCGCTCGAGCACGACGACGGCCGAATCCACCCCCGGCTCTGGGTAGAACACCGATGGCGGCAACGCACGCTCCCGCCGCACGGACCACCGCCGCTGCACTCTCACGGTGAGGGCGCTGTAGTCCGCGGTATCTGGTGCTGCGGCCAGCCGTGCCGCGAATTCATCCTGCACCGCAAAAACCGCACGCGAGACCGGCGAGCAGGGGCCGAGAAAGTTCCGCAGGATCGGCGACGTCGCGTAGTAGGGCAGGTTGCCCGCAAGCGGGAACGGCCCGTGCTTCATCAGCTTCCGCCAGTCGAATGTGATGGCATCCGTATCGGCGATCTCCACGTTGTCTCCGGGAAACTTGCTACGTAGCCACTCGGCAAGTCGCGCATCCTTTTCGATCAGTAACAACCGTCCGCAGCGCTCGAGCAAAGGACCGGTCAGCGAACCGAGCCCGGGCCCGATCTCCAGCGCAAAGGGCGCCTGCTGTGGCGTGGCTGCAGCGGCGATGACCGCAGCGAGATTTTGGTCGTGGAGAAAATTCTGCCCGAGGCTCTTGGTCGGTCGCAGGGACAGCTCAGCGAGAGCATTCCGGATATCGGTCAGGCGCATCGTCGGAGTTTGCGGTGTTCAGTCGGTCGGTGGCTGGTCTGTAAACGTTCGGCCGCGGGCACGGTGCCGGCCGTCTCAGCAATCGAACAGCTCCGCGTAGTGTTCCTT
>JBAXCT010000023.1:0-14957 GCA_037141375.1 Chthoniobacterales bacterium
CGCATCACTGCGGTGAAAGCAGGCATCCCGCAAGGTGCCGACGAACTCGAGGCCCACTATCTGGCTGGCGGCAATGTCGACCACGTCGTGCTGGCCCTCATCGCTGCCGACAAGGCCGGCATCAAGCTAGACTTCAATCGCGCCTGCGCCATCGACCTGGCTATCAAGGGCACGACCAAGACCGTGCTCGAGGCGGTGCGCACGAGCATCAACCCGAAAGTCATCGACTGCCCCGACGCGGCCTCGGGCCGCTCGACCATCGATGCCGTGGCCCGCGACGGCATCGGTGTGAAGGTCAAGGCCCGCGTCACCGTCCGCTCCAACCTTGACCGCTTCGTCGGCGGGGCCACCGAGGAAACGATCATCGCCCGCGTGGGCGAAGGCATCGTCACCTCCATCGGCTCGGCAGCGTCCTACAAGGATGTGCTCGAGAACCCCGACAACATCTCAAAGGTCGTACTGCAAAAGGGCCTCGACAGCGGGACCGCGTTTGAAATTTTGTCCGTCGACATCGCCGATGTGGACGTGGGCGGGAACGTCGGCGCCAAGCTGCAGGCCGAGCAGGCCGAGGCCGACAAGGTCGTGGCCCAGGCGAGGGCGGAGGTCCGCCGCGCCGCCGCCGTCGCGCTCGAGGGCGAGATGCGCGCCCGCACCCAGGAGATGCGGGCCAAGGTGGTCGAGGCCGAGGCGCTCGTGCCGCAGGCCATGGCCGAGGCATTCCGCAACGGCAACCTCGGCATCATGGATTACATGCGGATGAAAAATATCCAGGCCGACTCGCAGATGCGCGAATCCATCGCCGGCTCCGAGCGCGGCAACGCGGAAGCGCGCTGAAACCGCCCGCCCGCGCGCCATGGAACAGCTCGTCCTTCTCGTGGTCATCGGGCTGATCAGCCTGGTCAACTGGGTGCTGCAGAAGGCCGCGGAAAAGCGCGAGCAGGCCAAGTTGGAGCGCGCCGACCAGCGCGAGACCGGTCGCGGCATCTACACGCAGAAGCCGGCGCGAAATGTTGTCGCGCGGCGCTCCGCCCGCCCTTTACCTGATCCCTACAAGGAGCTGATGGAAGCTCTGGGTCTCCCGGCCGGCGGACCTCCGCCGCCGCCGTTGGTTCCGCAGATCGCGCCCGAGCCGCCGGCAGAATTCGATTCGATGGAGGCTGCGCCGATGCCCGCGCCTCCGCCAGCAGCGGCCGCGCAAAGAAAATCCGAAAGCTGGCAGCCCCCGCCGGTTCGTCGGCTCGATGACAAGACGGCGCAACTAGCCTACGCCTTCACTCATCAAGGCGAAGCGCCCGCGGATCAATCGAAACTCCCCGGTGTGCGTGCTTTGCTCTCGAACCGCGCCTCCCGGCGGCAAGCCGTTATCCTCGCCGAGATTCTTGCCGAACCGCGAGGACTCCTCCCTTCCGTATCATGGGGCCGGCAGTTTTGAATCAAGTTGCGATCCGCGCTGCTCGTTGGTCTAATGCCCTTGCACATTCGCGGCGCGACTTACAAAATATTTTATGGCCATTGAAACCACGCTTATTCTTTTCAAACCGGACGCGATCGAAAAAAATCTAACCGGCAACGTGCTGGCCCGCTTCCAAGACGCGGGCCTCACCATCCGCGGCATCAAGATGATGCAACTCGACGACGCGATCCTCCGCGAGCACTACGCCCACGTTGCGGACAAACCATTTTTCCCCGACATCGTCGCGTTCATGAGGCGCAAGCCGGTCATCGCGCTTGCCTTGCAGGGCGAGGGCGCCATCGCCCGTGTCCGGGATCTGCTCGGGCCGACAAATTCCAAAGCGGCGCCCGCCGGGACGATCCGCGGCGATTTCGGCGAGGACATGATGACCAACGTGTGCCATGCGTCCGATTCGCCCGAGGCGGCCACCGCCGAAGTGCAGCGCTTTTTCCGGGACGGCGAAGTCTTCACTTTCTGACCTTCGCGCGGCGCTTGCGCCGGATTACCAAGATTTCCGTAACCCACGCTTACTTCACCGCAGCCCACACCCGGTGGACATCGTCATGGTCGTCGAGGGCCTGCAAAAAGGCGCCGACTTCGGCGCGTTGTTCGTCGTTCAGATCCGGGCATTGCTTGGGCACGTAGCCCAGTTCGCTGGTCACCACGGCCCAGCCGTTCCCGCTGAGCCATTGCGATACGGTGTGCGTGTTGGCGCGGTCGGTGATGAAGCGCGCGCCCGTTTTGTCGGCCGGGATGTCGTCGTTCTGCGCGTGGGTGAGGGGTTCCACTTCGTTGGCGCCCGCCTCGATCGCCGCCTCCTCGAGATCGGTGCCGGCGTTTCCCGTGTGCGCCTCGACCAGGCCGACCTGATCGAAGAGGAACTTGTTGCTGCCCGAGGCGCCGAGCTGGCCTTTTTTGAAAAGCACGCGGATCTCCGGCGCGGTGCGGTTGTTGTTGTCGGTGAAGACCTCGACGATGACCGGAACTTTGTGCGGCGCGTAGCCTTCGAACGACACGTGCTCCATCGCGGCGGTATCCGATCCGGTTCCCGCGCCGCGGGCGATGGCGCGCTCGATCGCGTCGCGCGGCACGCTTTCCTTCCGCGCTTTTTCCAACGCGGCCGCGAGGCGCGAGTTGGAAGATGCATCGGCCCCGCCTTGACGGGCGGCGATGGTGATTTCGCGAATGAATTTGCCCGTCGCCTGCGATTTTCTCAGCGAGGCAACTTCGCGTTTGGCCAGTAACCACTGTCTACCCATGAAGCGTAGAGTCTAGTTGGCTTGGTGCCCGACACTCAAGGCTGGGGAACGCGGCTCCGTTCTTTCTTTGCTCTGGAGAAGCTGCCCGATCCCTCCCTAAACTAACGCTCTAGTCGCAGTCCCAGAAAATGAAGCAGCCAGAATCCACCAAGAAGTCCCGCCGGGATGACATCGCCATCGTCGGCATTGGTATCCGGTTCCCGGGTGGGTTGAATGACGTGGAGAGTTTCTGGAAGTTTCTCCTCGAGGGACGGGATGCGGTGACCGAGATTCCGGCCGATCGCTGGAGCATCGAGCGTTACTACGATCCCGAGCCCGGCATTCCCGGCAAGACGATCGCCAAGTGGGGCGGTTTCATCGACGGCATCGACCGGTTCGATCCGCAGTTCTTCGGCATCTCGCCACGCGAGGCTCCCTACATCGATCCGCAGCAGCGGTTGCTGCTCGAGACGGCTTGGGAGGCGATTGAGGATGCGGGCATGGTCCTGGATCTCGAGCGTGGGACGAACATCGGCGTCTATGCCGGCGTTTCCCACACCGACTACCAGCACATCCAGGGCGGCGCGGCCGACAAGCATGGCATCAGCCCGCACTCCCCGACCGGCAACGCGCACAGCATCGCGGCCAACCGCATTTCCTATTGCCTGAACCTTACCGGCCCGAGCATCGCCATGGACACCGCATGCTCTTCGGCACTGACCGCGCTGCACGTGGCCTGCGAGCAATTGCGGGCAGGCCGTTGTGCGGCAGCTCTGGCTGGCGGTGTGACGGTGATGATCACGCCGGACGGGTTCATCGGTTTTTCCCAGGCATCAATGCTCTCGCCCGACGGGCGATGCCGCGCCTTCGATGCCTCGGCCAACGGCTTCGTGCGCGGTGAAGGCGCGGGCATGGTTCTGCTCAAACCTCTGTCGAAAGCTTTGGCCGACGGCGACCATATCTATGCTGTGGTCCGCGGCACCTCGGCCAATCAAGACGGCCATACCAACGGCATCATGCTGCCGGGCGAGGAAGCCCAGACGCGCCTCGTGCGCGACGCCTGCACCGATGCGGGAGTCGATCCCACCGAGATCGGCTACGTCGAAGCCCATGGCACCGGCACCGCAGTGGGTGACCCCATCGAGGCGCACGCCCTCTCCCGCGCGCTCTGCGAAAATCGTGCAACAGACCAACCGCTGCCCATAGGTTCGGTGAAATCTAACCTAGGCCATCTCGAGACCGCGGCGGGAATCGCCGGTCTGGTCAAGGCGGCGCTGGTTGTCTCGCGCGGCCAAATTCCGCCGAGCCTGCACTTCGAAAAACCGAGCCCGCATATCGATTTTTCCGCATGCAAGCTGCGGGTTCCGGTCGTCACGGAGGATTTCGGCATGGACGGCGACAAGCCGCGTCTGGCCGGGGTGAACTCTTTCGGTTTTGGCGGGGCCAATGCCCATGCCATTCTTTCGTCGCCACCGGCGCATCCGTCCGCGGGCAAAGTCGAAAAGAATACCAGCCGCACATGGCCTGTGGTCCTGTCCGCGCGCTCGGAGGAATCGCTGCGCGAGTCAGCGTCCCGCCTAGCCGCATGGCTGGAGGCGCATGCCAGCGGCAATGGAACTTCGCCGCTGGTTCCCGATCTTGTCTACACGCTCGGCGCACGTCGTAACCACCATCCTTACCGGCTCACGCTCTCCGCGCGCACCACCGCCGAAGTGGTGGCCGAACTCCGCGCGCACGGAACCGGCGAACCGATGCTCTCCGGCCGGTCAACCTTCACTCCGCGTCCGGAAAAAGCGCCGCGCATCGGATTCATCATGAGCGGGCAGGGCCCCCAGTGGTGGGGCATGGGGCGAGAACTGATGAAAGCCGAGCCTGTCTTCCGGCAGACGATCGAGGAATGCGCTGCGGCCATGCAACCGCATGCGGACTTTTCTCTGCTCGAGGAATTGTCCCGCGACGAGGCGGACTCGCAACTCCACCATACCAAGATTGGTCAGCCGGCGATTTTTGCCATGCAGGCCGGCCTCACGCGCCTCTGGCGCTCGTGGGGTGTCGAGCCGTGTGCCGTCACGGGACACAGCGTGGGTGAAATCGCCGCAGCCTGGGCGGCCGGCATCCTCACGCTCGAGGAGGCGGCCAAGGTGGTGGTCATTCGTGCGCGCGAGATGCAGGACTGCGCCCGCGGCGAGGGGAAGATGCTGGCTGTCGGCCTGTCGGCGACCGAGGCCGGGGAGCTGATCGCGCGCCATGATCCGGAAGTCACCGTCTCGGCGTTCAACGGACCCAAATCGCTCACCCTTTCAGGGCGCCCTGCCTCCCTCGAGCCGATGGCCGCGGAGCTGGAAGCGGCCGGCGTCTTTGCGCGTTTTGTGCGCGTCAACCATCCCTTTCACCACGCCATGATGCAGCCGGCGGCCGACGCGATGGAGCGCGTGCTGGCCGATGTGAGGCCGCGGATGGAAGCGGTCCCGTTCTTCAGCACGGTGACCGGCGAGCGCTGCAGCGGCGCCGAATGCACCGCGGGCTACTGGGCGCGCGGGATCCGTCAACCGGTGCGCTTCGCCGACTCGGTCGGCGCGATGCAGGCGCACGGCGTCGATATCTGGCTGGAGATCGGCGCGCATCCCGCGCTGGTTGTTTCCTTGCAGGAATGTCTCGGCGCGCTCGGTGCCAAAGCCCCGTCGGTTGCCTCCGCGCGGCGCGAGCGCGAGCAGGAATCATTGGTCGAGGCCGCGCTCGAGCTTCACCGTTTGGGCGTCGATCTGGATTTTGCCGCGATGACCCCCTCGCGCCGCCTTCTTGCTTTGCCTGCCTATCCTTGGAACAAAGAGCGCTGGTGGCATGAGTCGCCCGAGATGCGCGACAGCCGACTCGTGCCCGGGGGCAAGGGACTGCTCGGCGTCCGTTTGCCGCGCGCCATACCGACATGGATGGCGCATCTCGACGAGCGGCACCTCGCCTATCTGCGCGACCACCGGGTTGACAGCCGTATTGTCTTTCCTGCCGCGGGCTTCATCGAGATGGCTCTCGAGGCCGGGCAGGAGATGTTCGAGGGGCGCCCGTTTGTCATCGAGGAGTTCGAGATCCGCAAGCCGCTGATCATCCCCGAGTCGCCGGAGAATCTCATCCTCGAACTCACCTACGATCCGGCCGAGCGCGGATTTTCCATCCAGAGCCGGCTCGATGCCGCATCCAGTTGGTCCCTCCACGCGGTCGGCTCGCTGCGGAGCGAGCGCGTCGAATCCAGCTTCGAGGCCTCGCGCTGGACGCCGCCGGCGAACGACCTCGATCCGATTGACGTGGATGAGAACTACGAGCACAAGCGCAGCCGCGGACTTCCCTACGGTCCGGAGTTCCGCGTGGCCCGGGACGTTCATGCCCGCGATGGCCATTCGTGCGGGCTCGTCGAGCTCTCGGAAAAAGCAGCCAAGCGGGCCGGCGAGTACGCACTTCATCCGGTCATCCTCGACGCATCGCTCCATGTCTTCTCCGCCGGCGCCCGCACGGTCGAGGACAGGAATGTGAAGCTGAAGCTTCCCGTCCGTTTCTCCCGCATCCTCTTCCTGCGTTCCCCCGGATCCGCCGCCCGCGTGCGTGCTGAAGTTCTACATTGCAACGAGGAGATGACCGAGGGCCGTATCGCACTCTACGATCGCGAGGGCGATCCGTGTGTCCTGGTCGACGGTTTCCGGGCCATCGCGCTCAGTTCGGTCCGGCGTGCAGGCTCCTCGACTGGCGACGGCAGGGATCTTGTTTATCACGTCGACTGGGAACGAGCCGAACCGTCGCGCGTCGTCGCTCCATCGGCCCCCGCGCTGCTCGGCGATCTGCACCGGGCTGCGGCCGCCGCGCTCGACGCCGTGCTCCTCTCGCGAGGCAAGAAGCGTCTCCAGACGGTGATGGGCGAGGAGGATGATCTGGCCGCGGCGCAGATCGCCGACGGTTTGCGGCGCATGGGTGTGAGCTGCGGCGCCAAATTCACCGCAGCTTCCCTCGCGGTCGCCCCGCCGATGACGAGCATCTTCCGGAGGTTTGCGGAAAATCTCTCCGGGCGAGAAGCGCTGCATGCGGATGGTGACGGATGGCGAGCGCTTCCATCCTTCGATGCCTTGGCCGACTCCGCACCCGAGGTCCTGCGAAAATTTCTCACCCGCTTTCCGGGCCACCTTCAGGAGGCTTTGCTGTGCGTGGCGACCTGCGCCGAGTTGCCGGGCATTCTGCGCGGCGAAAAAGACGCGGTGCAGGTGCTTTTTGCCGGAGCGGGAACGGACTGGCTCGAGCATTTTTACGGGGACGGTCTTTTTGCGGGTCACTGGATGGCCGCTATTGGTGCCGCGGTGGAGAAAGCTGCGGAGCAATGCGAGGAGGGTCGCGGCCTGCGCATCCTCGAGGCGGGTGCTGGCACAGGCGGCCTGGCCTCCTACGTCCTGCCCCTGCTGGAGCGGGGCCTGCACCGCTACGTCTTCTCCGACGAGTCGACCGCATTTTTTCCGCCCGCGCAGCAAAAGCTGGCCGCATATCCCGAGGTGGAATACCGGGTGTTCGACTTGGACAAAGCCGCTATGGCTCAGGGATTCGAGCCGGAAAGTTTCGATTTTATCGTCGGTACCAATGTGCTGCATGCCGCGGCCGACATCAGGGAGTGCCTTGCGAAATTGCACGACCTCCTCGCGCCCGGCGGCACGCTCGCTTTCATGGATGTCGCCTCGGCGCGCATCTGGACCGAGTCGATTTTTGGCGTGACCAGCGGTTGGTGGAACCTGACGGATCGCGATCTTCGGCCCGAGCATCCGCTGTTGCCCCGCGAGCGCTGGGAAGAACTGCTGCGCGATACGGGCTTCATCGAGACGAAAAGTCTCGCAGGATTGCACGGTGCAAAGAGCGGCGAGGGACAGGTCGGGGTATTGGCTCGTAAAGCCGGGCATCAGCTTGAATCTCTCGCGGTTGATCCAGCGGCACTGGACGACAAAGCATGGATTATCTTCGCCTCGCCGAAAGGAGAGGGGGCGGATCTTGCCGCCTTGCTTCGTGCGGCGGGCGCTGATGTCTGCCTCGTTTCCAGGGCTGATGGGTTCCGCATCGCTGACAACGGTGATGCTGTGATCCGTCCCGGTTCCGTTGAAGACTGGACCAAGCTGGGTGCGTCCTGGGCCTCTGGCGTCATGCCGGACCGATTCGTCTACTTTTGGAGCGGGGATGCCGCAGAAAGTGACGATGTCCTCGTTGCCACCTCCGAACTGCTTCATTTCTCGCATGCGCTTGATTTGCTCCCACCCGGCGTGAAGGTCCGCGTCGATATGGTGACCCGCGGCGCGCAGGCGGTCGGTCGGGATTGCCGTCCCGTCTCCATCGCGCAGGGTGCTTGCCTCGGATTGTTCCGGGTCATCCTCAGCGAGCATCCGAATTTCTCGTTCTGTGCGATAGATCTCCCCTCACGTGCTGGCGCGCACGATTTGGATTTTTTACTCGACGAACTGCTGCGCAAAGATGTCGAGCGCGAGGTGGCTTTGCGCGGCGGAGCGCGCTATGTACAGCGATTTGCCCGCGGGCTGGAGCGCGAGGAAAGCACCTTCGATCCAGCGGTCCCGTTGCGCCTCCAGTCGCGCGAGCGCGGGGTGATCGACAGCCTCAAGTTGACCGCCTTTCCCATGCCGCAGTGCGGTTCGGGTGAAGTTCTTATCAAGGTCGCCGCAGCGGGTTTGAACTTCCGCGATGTGCTCAAGGCGCTCGGATTGTATCCGGCCGAGACCGCCGATGCTCGCATGTATGGCGACGAGGTGGCCGGAGAAATCGTCGCGGTGGGCGAGGGAGTCAGTCACGTGAAGCCGGGCGATCGTGTCTTTGGTCTCGCGGTTTTTGGTCTGGCCACCTACACGCTGGCGCGCGCGGCCGACATATTGCCGCTGCCGGATGATATCACCTTTGAGGAGGCGGCGACTATTCCGGTGGTCTTCATGACTGCTTGGCATGCGCTGAAAAATGTCGCGCACCTCCGCTCCGGTGAAACAGTTCTCGTCCATGCGGGCGCCGGCGGGGTGGGTATGGCGGCCATCCAGATCGCGCGTTACACCGGCGCCAAGGTCATTGCTTCGGCCGGCAGCCCGGCCAAGCGCGCGCTTCTTTCCACGATGGGGGTTGATCATGTCATCGACTCGCGCCGCGGCGATTTCGCCGAACGTGTCATGGAGCTGACCGGTCGCAAAGGAGTCGATGTGGTTATCAACGCCCTGGCTGCCGAGGCCATCCCGATGGGACTCGCGTGTCTCGGGGAGTTCGGCCGCTTCATCGAGATCGGCAAGCGGGATATCTACCAGAACTCTAAGCTCCCCATGTGGCACCTGCGCCGCAACGCATCCTTTCATGTTGTCGCGATGGATGCGGTGTTCGCCGGGGATGAGGCGCTGACGCGCGAGCTGATGGCCGAGATCACCGGACTGGTGGCCAAGGGCTCGCTCGGGCCGCTGCCTTACCGCTCGTTTCCCGCCAACCGCGCCGATGCGGCCTTCCGTTTGATGGCTGCCGGAAAGCATACCGGAAAAGTTTTACTCAACATGGCCGCGCCGTTTCTGCCGAAGAAAGGCAAGCCGTTGCACCGACCGTTCACGGTGGATTCGGGGGCATCCTACATGGTGACGGGAGGTTTCGGCGGTTTTGGCAAAGTGATCGCGCGCTGGTTGGTCGCGCGCGGCGCGCGTCATCTTGTGCTGACCAGCCGGAAGGGCCTGGAGACAGCCGGCGCGAAGGAGTTCATCGCGGAAATGGCCCAGGAAGGCGCGGAAATTGTCGCGGTCAGCGCCGACGTAGGTTCCCACACGGACGTGGAAAAACTTTTCGAAGAAATTCGCGCCACCGGGCGTCCACTCAAAGGCGTTTTCCATCTGGCCATGGTCATCGACGATGCCCCTCTGGCTAATCTCACCCCTGAGCGTTTTCGTTCCGTGCTCACGCCCAAAGCGCTGGGCGGATGGTTGCTGCACGAGCAGACCAAGTCGATGCCGCTCGATGCCTTCGTCATGTTCTCTTCTGCCTCGAGCATCTTTGGTAACCCGGGTCAGGGGAACTACTCCGCAGCCAATGCGCTGCTTGATTCGCTCGCTCATCATCGACGCGCGCTCGGCCTTCCCGGGTTGGCTGTCAACTGGGGCGTGCTCGGTGGCGAGGGTTATGTCGCGCGCAATGAGAAAGTGGCGGAATTCCTCGCGCGCCAAGGCACCGAGGCGCTGGCTCCCGCCGAGGTGACGGCACTCTTGGAAACGTTCCTTGATGCCGGCGTCGCGCAGATGGCTGCCTTGCGTGTTGACTGGACCAAGTGGCGCCAGTCCTTCCGCGGGCTGCAGGAAAATCCTCTGCTTGAGCGCGTCTTCGCCTCCGGCATCGAGTCGGAGGAGGCGCTCGGCAAATCCTCCGACTGGCGTGCACGCATCGAGGCGGTCGCGCCCGCTGAGCGCGAGGCGATGGTGGTGCAGGCCTTGCAGGAGATTGTTGGCTCTGTCTTGCGCGTGAAACCGGAATCATTGCGACCAGATCAACCTCTCACTGATCTCGGTCTTGATTCGTTGATGGGCGTGGAGATCGAAAATCTGATCGAGAGTTCGGTCGGCGTGGCCTTGCCGCCCGCCAGCCTGATGCGTGCTCGCACCATTGGGCAGATTGCGTCGATGCTCTCCGGTCACCTCGGAGCGCCTGCTACGGCGAACCCTTCGGCGCGGGCATCCGCTGCACCCGCAGAGGAAAACATTTCCGTGGCCGAGGTGGATCTCGATGCCCTCAGCGGCGAGGATATCAACCGTCTTCTCGGTGCGCTATCCTCCGCAGATGGGGCGACTCCATCCCCTGCGCCATTGAGTTGAGCGCGCGTGATGGAGACGGATGCGCAAAGCAAACTCAAACACTGGCTGGCCAGCGGCCAGGCCAGATTGCTGCCGCTCACGTTCCCGCAGCGCGAAGTGTGGGAGACCTCACCAGTCCCTGCGCAGGATGCGACCAACAACATCTGCTCCGCGATTGATATCCGCGGGCCGCTCACTCCGGAGATCTGCCGTGAGGCGTTGCAATTGGTGGTCGCCCACCAGGAAGTCATGCGCACATCGTTTCTTCCGGGCAAAGAACGTCCGGTGCAGTTGGTGCGGCTCGATGGAGGGGAACCAGCCATGGTCTACCGCGAGTTGTCTCCGGCCGAGTCGACGGCCGAAGGCTTGGCTGAGGCGATGTCCAATAGTTTCAGTCAGGCTTTCGATTTGCTGAGCGGTCCGCTCTACCGCGTCGAGATGTTGCGCCTCGGACCGGATCACCACACGGTGGCACTGGCCATTCACCATGCGGTGGCCGATGGTTGGACGTTCACCACTTTCGTGGAAGATTTTGCCGCGGCCAGTCTTGTCCAATCACGGGCGAGAGGCAGAGATCCCGGTCGCCTGCAGGGTGGACACGATAGCTTGCCCCCGCTCGCTATGACATATTCGGCTTGGGGTGCGGCGGAGCGTTCCCTCTGGAATCCGCTGCGAATTGCGCGCGCTGCGGACTACTGGCGTCGGCGTTTAGCGGGCTCTCGATTGATGTTCTCCGATCGCGGGTCTGCGCCCGATCCCCCGGGGACGGAACTTGCCCGTAGCAAATCCACCTTCCCTGCGCGTGAATTCGCGACTCTCAAGGCTGTCGCCCGCGAAGCGGGTGCAACTTTGTTCAGCACTTTGCTAGCCGCTTTCCGCGTCGCCCTTTTTCGCTGGCTTGGCGCGGACGACGCCGTCCTCGGCACACCGGTAGCGGGAAGGTCCAAATCCGCCGTGCGCGAGACGATGGGATATTTCTCGGGGATTGTGCCGCTGCGCAGCCGCATCGATCCGTCAAAGCGGTTTACCGAACTTTTGCGAGCGGTGCATGATGAGACTGTGGAGGATTTCGCGCACGCCATGCCCTTTGCTGAGCTGGTCGCCGCCGTGGAAGTGGGCAGCCGCAGGGGAAGGCATTCGGTGTTCGATATCCGCTTCGCGGTGCAGAATCACCCCTATCCGAGCCTTAAGATCCCGGGGATCTCGGCGGATATGCACGTGCGCTCGGCTGGCACCACCGGCACCTCCCGCTTTGACATGGCCTGCGAGGTTAATGAGAATGCGCAGGAACTGGACGTCATCTGGCTCTACCGGTCCTCGGTCCTGACCGAAGCGGAAATCGGCGAAATCACCCGCCTATTCCGCGAGGTGGTGGGTGAGGTGTGCCGGTCGCCGCATGAGCGTCCGAACCAAGCGAATCCCTAGCCACAACTCCGTGCACGACACAGCCTACAACGTTACAGAACCTTGGGCGAGCAAGGCCGCCTTTCCTGTTGTTCTCAGCTCCTTCTATCTCAACATGGCAGCGACTGCATTCTGTCTCTACTATGAATGGTGGTGGCTGCTGATCCCGCTCGCCCTGCTCTCCAGCCATCTCATGCATGCCATGCTCATCGCCTTCCACGAGGCGGCGCATGGCAGCCTGCGCAAGAACAAGTGGTGGAATGATTTCGATGGTGTGCTCGTCGGCACGATCAGCATCACCCCCTTCACTCTCTACCGCGCGCTGCACCAGAAGCACCACATCAACCTCGCCAGCGTGAAGGACGTCGAACTATGGCCGTTCGTAGATCCACGCCAGCCTCTCTGGTGGCGACGCCTGGCCGCGTTTCTCGAGTTGAACTTCAGTTTTTTTTATTCGCCCTATCTTTTTTGGCGCGTATTTTTCCAGCGGCCGTCGCCGGTCGTCAATCCGCGCGTGCGCCGACGCATCTGGTGGGAGCTGGTCCTTACGGTCGTCTTCTGGGGCGCCCTGCTCGGCATCGTCGCTTACTATGAAGCGTGGATCTGGTTCCTCTGCCTCTACTTCATCCCTGCCTTCATCGCGGCAAATATGCAGAGCTGGCGCAAATACATCGAGCATGTCGGTCTCAGTGGCCACACCGGACCTAGCGCGACGCGCAGCATCATCGCGGACACCTGGGCGGGGAGGTTCGTTTCGCTCACGCTTTTGCATCAGCCCTTCCATGGCGTGCATCATGTGAAAAGTTCCATCCCGCACGATGAGCTTCCGGCTTATACCGAACTCATCCTCTTGGGCGAGGAGGGTGATACGGTTCCTTTTCCGAACTACCGGTCCGCTTTCGCCGACCTGATCAAATGCCTCCACGACCCGCGCGTAGGCCGGCAGTGGACTTCGGCTAGCTGAGGCCCGGACATGTCATCCGCCGCCATGCCGCCGGAGGGCGAAATCCTCTATGAAGCTTCGGGGCTGACCAAAGAATACGATGATGGCCGTGTCCCGGCCCTGCGCGGGATCGATCTGCTGATCCGTCGCGGCGAATTCGTCTCCATCGTGGGACCGAGCGGTTGCGGCAAGACCACGCTCCTTAATATGCTTGGCCTGCTCGATTGTCCCACCGCGGGAACCCTCCGTTTCCGCGGCACAGATCTGGGCGCCCTCAGCGACCCCGCCTCCTATCGTGCGCGCGAGATTGGCTTCATTTTCCAGTCGTTCCACCTCCTCCCGAATTTTACGGTCGAGGAAAATGTGCAGATACCCATGTTCGGCCTGCCCGGCTCGGCGGCCGAAAAAAGAGGGCGCGCGGCCAAACTTCTCGCCTCGGTTGGCTTGGCTCACCGGCTCGATCACCTGCCGGTGAAACTTTCCGGCGGAGAACGCCAGCGTGCCGCCATCGCCCGCAGCCTCGCCAACCGCCCAGCCATTCTCCTTGCCGACGAACCCACCGGTAATCTCGACAGCACAAACTCCGCCCACGTGATGGACCTCCTGCTCCGCCTCCGGGAGGAGCATCAGGCCACGCTGGTCATGGTGACCCATGATCACGAACTCGCGCGGCACGCCTCGCGTATCGTGCGTATCAAGGACGGGGAGATCATCTCCGACGAGGCTGCGGCATGAATTTTCTGCAGGTCATCTTCCGCGGGTTGTGGCGGCGTCCGGTCCGCACAGGATTGACCGTGCTGGCTATCGCCACCCGGATCGCCGCAGTCGTTGCCCTCGTCGGCATGTCGGCAGGCTACGAGAAAAGCGTGGCCAACCAACTCGATGCGGTCGGCATCGACGTCGTGGTGAGCAACCTGCAGGGAGGAATTATGCCCAAGGCATTCGCGGAATCCGTGCGCGACGAGATCGCCTCGCTTCCCGGAGTGGCCGAGGCCAACGCCACACTCATGCAGATGCTGAGCGTCGAGGAGGCGCCCATGATGGTCGTCTACGGGCGCGAGTGGGATTCGTTCACCTGGGATCAGTTGCGCGTCATTGATGGGCGTCTGCCGCGCGATGCTGCGGAAAATGCCGTCGTTCTCGGCAAGCTCGCCGCCGAGGTCCTCGGCAAAAAAACCGGTGACCGGATCCAGATCGAGACCGGTGACTTTGACGTAGTGGGCATCGTCGATGGCCAGTCCGTCCTGGAAAACGGCGCGATCAACATGGCGCTGCCCCGCTTCCAGGAGGTTTCCGGCTATGAGGGACGTGTCAATTTCATCAACATCCGTGTGCCGGACAATGCAGACCAGAGCCGCGTGGAGGCGCTTTGCCGGGAGATTGAGGCACGCCACCCGGGTCTGCGTGCCGTTCGCGCCGGCGAAGTGGTCGGCACCAGCCAAGGCTTCCGCATGGCGAGGGCCATGAGCTGGAGCACCTCACTCCTGGCCCTCATCGTCGGCATTCTCGGCGTGATGAATACAATGCTGATGAGCGTATTTGAGCGCAAACACGAGATCGGTATCCTTCTCGCGCTGGGTTGGCGGCGCGCGCGGATCATGGCGCTGATTCTTTGCGAGTCAGCCGCGATGGGTTTTCTCGGCGGCGTGGTCGGCGTCGCGCTCGGCGCGGTGACCCTCGCCGTGCTGGAGCGGACGCCGTATGTCCGCGGATTTCTCGAGCCGGATCTCGGCTGGGTGCTCGCCGCACAGGCTGTCCTCATCGCCGTGGCCGTGGGCATCGTCAGCGGCCTCTATCCCGCCTGGCGCAGTTCGCGCCTTTCGCCGAGTATCGCGCTTCAAGGTTGACCGCGCCGCGCGCTGCCGCTTGATTGACCGTGATGAGGTTGACCTCGCTCCTTGCCCCCGCTTTGCTCTTCTTGCTCCCGGCGTCCCCGCTCTGGGCCGGTGAGGAGGCTTTGTTGTCTGCGTCGGCTCTCGCCTCCAAAATGGCAGCCTCCGTGCAGGACGGCAGCGCCACCGCCCGGGTGCGAATGAAATCGGGTGACGGCACTGTGCTCCAGGTACAGATCAAATCGCGCCGCGGTGAGG
>JBAXCT010000024.1:0-14450 GCA_037141375.1 Chthoniobacterales bacterium
CCACGGCCTTTTTCCCGAGGCGGAGCTTCTGCTTTTCGCCGCGAGCCGCGCGCAGTTGGTGCGCGAAGTTATTCTGCCCGGACTCGCCGAGGACAAGGTGGTGGCCAGCGACCGTTTCCACGACTCCACCACCGTCTACCAAGGGCTGGCGCGCCGGCTGTCGCCACCGCAGGTCGCGGCGATCAATAACTTTGCTATTGAAGGCAGCTTGCCGGATATCACCTTCATTCTGGATATGGATGCGAACGAGGGATTCGCGCGGCTGCACAAACGCGAACGGCCGGCCGACCGCATGGAAAGCGAGCCCCCCGCCTTCTACGAGGCGGTGCGCGAGGGCTACCTCAAACTGGCCACCAGCGAGCCGCGGTTTCATGTCATCGATGCCAACCGCAGCGAAGATGCCATCGCCGCGGAGATCCAATCTGTCCTCCTCAAAAAATTCCATGGCTTTTTTACCGCCTGAAATCCTCGAGCGCCTGCGCCGCGCCCACTCGCTCGGCAGATTGCCCCACGCGTTGCTCATCACCGGCGCCGCGGGAAGCGGCCGGCGGCAGCTTTGTTGGGACATTGCCGCACTGGTCAATGGCATCAAGGCGACGGAGGCCCCGGCGCACCCAGATATCCGCACGCTGGAACCGGAGTCGAAGTCGCGGCGGATTCTGGTCGAACCGTTCCGCGAGTTCTGCGGATTTTTCTTCGCCACCAGCTTCCGCGCGGGTGCGGTGAAAACGGGTCTTGTCTTCGATGCGGACCGGCTTCATGTGAACGCAGCGAATGCTTTCCTCAAAACATTGGAGGAGCCTCCGCCCAACTGCCTCTTCATCCTCCTCACGACCAACCCCGGCCTTCTCCCCACCACCATCGTTTCCCGCTGCGCGCATTTTCCCGTGCGATCTGCTGGAAAGCCCTCACTCCAAGGCGGAGCCGCGGAAGTGGCTGCTGCCGTCGGTGATGTCTTGTCCTCTCCTCATCCCTCATCGGCAGGCGCCGCCCTGCGTCTGGCCCGGACGATGCAGTCCGTACTTCGCGGGGCCCGCGAGGCCATCGAGGATGAAGTCTCTGCGGATTTCAAAGCGGAGAAAAAGCGCCTCGGCGAGAGTGCGGAGGACGCGTGGCTCAAGGACGAGGAGGCCAGGCTCAAAGCGGTGATCGAAGCACGCGCCATCGCTGTTCGCCAGCAACTGGCCGCGGTCGTGGCCGAGCGCACCGCGGATATCCTGCGGGCGCGGCACGGCGCGAAAAACCTGCATTACGCCGATTTGGGAACCGAAACGCGGCGACTGGCGGAGCATCTCGACGAAAGCTCGCTCTTACGCGCTCTTGACGGCGCGGCCCAACTGCGGACTCTTTTGGACCGCAATGTGAAGGAGGACCTCGCCATTGAGGCGGGTTGCCTCGCTCTGGCCAGACCATGAAAAAACGTATTGTTCTAAAATTCGGCACCGGCATCCTGACCACGGATTCAGTCGGGCTGCAACTCGACCGCAAGCAGTTCGACCGATTGGCCTCCGAAGTCTCCTCGCTGGTCGACACCGGGCATGCCGTGGTGATCATCTCCAGCGCGGCGGTGGCAGCGGGCGTGGCCGCTCTGGGACGCCGTGAGCGACCATCCTCTCTTCCGGCCAAGCAGGCCTGCGCCGCGGTAGGCCAATCGCAGCTCATGCGGGCCTACGAGGAATCATTCGCCAGCCATCGCCTCACCGCAGCACAACTTCTGCTCACTCATGACGACATCGACAGCCAGCAACGCCGCAGCAATGCGGAGAACACCCTTCGCGAGCTGCTTTCTTACCCGCGGGTGGTTCCGGTCATCAACGAAAACGATTCCGTGGCGGTGGAAGAACTGGGCTTCGGCGACAACGATCGGCTCGGCGCCGAGGTGGCCTCACTCTTCCAAGCCGATCTGTACCTCATCCTCACCCGCAGCGACGGCCTGAAGGCGGAAGGACAGAGGCTGCCTGTCGTGACCGATGTGGCCGGGGCACACGGTCATGTCACCGGCGAAAAAGGGGAGCACAGCACCGGCGGGATGGGCAGCAAACTCGACGCCGTGGACTTTGCCACGCGCGCCGGCATCGAGACATGGATCCTCGACGGCATGGCACCGGGGCGCATTGCCGCGGCGGTTTCCGGCCAAGACACGGGAACGCGTTTTCCGGCGACAAAATGAAAAATCGCATCGCCGCCATCGCCGGGGTCACTTGGACCGAATTGGTCCGGCTCAAGGTTTTTTATTTTCTGATCATCTTTTCCCTGCTGGTTATCGGAAACTCCTTCTTCCTCGCGCGCTTCAGCTTCGAGGAAGAGTTTCAGATGCTCAAAGACATCGCGCTCGGCGCAATGAGCATCTTCAGCGCGCTCCTTGCCATCCTCGCCGCCGCGACGCTGCTGCCCAAGGATCTGGAGGACCGCACCATTTACACCATTCTGGCCAAGCCCGTCTCGCGCGCCGAATACCTGCTGGGCAAGTTGGCCGGCGTGTTTCTGCTTCTCGCCCTCGCCGTGCTCCTGATGGGCGCGGTCTTCGGTATCGTCCTCGTGCTCCGCACCGAGAGCGTGCTGCAAAGCATGAAGGCGGAGTTGGCCAATCTCCCCGCCCCCGAGTTGCAGGCTGCCCTGGCCAAGGTGCGCGCCGCAGGCTATGACCCGGCCATCGTCGCCGGGTCGCTGGTCATCTTGGTAAAGGCATGGCTGCTCGCCGCGATGACGGTTTTTATTTCCACCTTCGCCACATCCACCATATTCACCACCATCACCTCCTTCGCCGTCTATTTCATCGGCCACCTGCAGTCCACCGCGCGCGACTATTGGCTGGCGGGCGGCGACACCGGCCCCGCAGTGAAGGTTGTTCTCTCGCTCGTCTCGGTGATTTTTCCGGACCTGCAGGCGTTCAACTTGATCGATGGCATTGTCACCGGGACACCCGTTCCTTTGTCTCTGCTGCTCAAGACGCTTGCCCTCGGCGGCGGTTACATCGCCGTGTACACTGCGCTGGGTGCAGCCGTTTTCCAATCGCGGGAACTCTGACATGCGCCGCGCGCCCATCTGGCTCCTCGTCGGCGCGGTGCTGGTCCTGTTCGGATTGGCGCGCCTGCCGGTCGAGCGAGGACTGCAGCACGCCCAGCAGAAAGCGTTTCTGCGCTCCGAATCCACTTCGCTGGGCCTGCGCGACAGCCTGGGACAGCTCTCCTACGTCGCCGCCTTGAGCGGATTCCGCTCATTGGTCGCTGCCTTCCTTTGGATCGATGCGCATACTGCGTGGGAGGAGACAGCTTGGGGACGCATGGCCGGAATATTCCGGACGGTCACAGAATTGCAGCCCCGGTCGCTGGTCTATTGGGACATGTCTTCGTGGCACATGGCATGGAATGCCGCCATCGCCGCGCGGGACAATCCAAAGGAGCCGAACGAGTTCATGCGTCAGCGGGCGGAGCGTGAATATCACCGGCTCGGCAAGGAATTTTTGGAACAGGGCATCGCCAACAATCCGGAAAGCTATCTGCTTCAAGAGCGCCTCGGTACGCTCCTGCGCGACAAATTCAACGATCATGCGGGCGCGGCTGAGGCCTTCACCAAAGCCGCCTCGATGGAGGGCGCGATGCCTTACGTCAAACGCCTCGCCGCCTACGAGCTGGCCGCTTGTGAAGGGCGCGAGCGCGAGGCCTATCAACGGCTGCGATCCATCTACGATCTAGGCGAGAGCGAACACTTGCCGCGCGTCGTCGGATTACTCCAAGACCTCGAGAACAAGCTGAACATCCCGGCCGCAGACCGCATCACCCCGCAGCCCCACTCGCACGCGCAAGAGTGAAGGTAGCATTTCAATCTTGCGCGGGGCAGGCAGACCCGCAGACCTTTCACCATCCATGAACAAACCGTTCAGCCTTTTCCTCGCTCTGCGTTACCTAAAGCCCAAACGTACCTTCGTCAGTCTCATCACCGTCATCTCCATCCTCGGAGTCACGCTGGGCATCATGGTGCTGATCCTCGTCATCTCTGTCATGACCGGATTTGAGCAGGAGCTCCGGCGCAAGGTCATCGGCTTCGACGCACATCTCGTGGCCGGCGGAGAGACTGTTCTCCTCGACTGGCCGGCCCAACTGGAAACCATCCGCAGCGTTCCAGGTGTCACGGCAGCAGCCCCTTTTGTGCAGGGGCCGGTGCTGGCCGAATTCCACGGGCGGCGCATGGCGCCGAAAATCCGGGCGATCGACGCGGAGGCGGAAAGTTCGGTGACCACCCTCCGGGAATTCATGGTGGCGGGGGAACTCAAGCTCGACGGCAACGAAACAGTCATCGGCTCCGCCCTCGCCAACATCCTCGGCGTCGGCGTCGGCGACACGATCACCATCTATTCGCCCGGCAACCTCGAAGAAATTGTCGACGAGATCAACAATCTCGAGCAGGGAACGGACAAGAAGAAATCGGCCGGGCAATTGCGGGAGATGATCCTGCCGATGGAGCTGAAAGTGTCGGGCATCTTCGAATCAGGACGCTACTTGTACGACTCGGAATTTTTGCTCGTGCCGCTGCACATCGGCCAGGAGATCTATGGACTGGGCGACGGCGTGCACGGCATATCGATCAAGACGGTTCATCCTTATCAGGCTGCGGCCATTCGCGAAAAACTCTACGAGCGCCTTGGCACCGATCTGCGCATTTCGACGTGGATGGATTTGAACCGCGACCTTTTCGAGGCCATCCACATGGAGCGCAATGTGATGTTTTTTATTCTGCTCTTCATCGTCATCGTCGCCGCTTTCGGCATCATGAACACCCTCATCACCGTGACCGTGCAGAAGACGCGCGAAATCGGCATTCTGAAGGCTCTCGGCGCTCGCACCGGGCAGATCGTCGGCGTCTTTGTCGGCCAAGGAATCGTGGTCGGCATCTTCGGCACGTTGATCGGCCTCGGCACGGGCATCTGGCTCGTGCAATACCGCAACCAAGTCAGCGGCCTGCTCTCCAGCGTGACTGGCATCGAGATTTTCCCGAGGTCCATCTACCAGTTCTCCGAAATCCCGGCCGAGATCGTGCCTTCCGACGTAGCCATCATTTGTTCAAGCGCTTTCATCATCTGCACGGTGGCCGCGATCATTCCCGCTTGGTTTGCCGCGCGCATGGATCCGGTCAAAGCCCTGCGCTACGAGTAGGTTCATCCGTTTATGCTAGGCAATGCAGCGGACGACTGGGAAAAGCTGAGGACTTGGGAGATGCCTTTCGGAAAATTCCGCGGGCGCCCGCTCTACGAACTGCCGGCCGAATACCTGTGCTGGTTCGAACAAAAGGGCTGGCCGGCGGGCGATCTCGGGCGTCTCTTGCAGGTCGTTTTGGAAGCCAAACGGCAGGGTGCTGACCACGCATTCGACGCCCTGCGCAAAAACGGCGGGACTTTACCCCCGCGTCGTTCATAGTTGGATGCATCATGAAAGTCTCCAAAGACCACGTCGTCGCCTTTGATTACAGTGTACGCAACAGCCGGGCCGAGTTGCTCGATAGCTCAGAGCAGGGCGGCCCGATGGCTTACCTCCACGGATATGCGAACATCGTCCCGGGCTTGGAGAAAGCGCTCGAGGGCAAGCAGACCGGAGAAAGTCTTAAGGTGGTCGTTCCACCCGTCGAAGCCTACGGATTGCGCGACGAACGCCGCATGGGTGAGGTAGCCCGCGACATTTTTCCGGAAGGGACCGAGATCAAGCCGGGCATGCGCTTCCGTGCGCAGCGTCCCGACGGTGCCGACAATGTGGTCGTCGTCTCGGTGACCGACAACACTGTAACCGTCGACGCGAACCATCCTCTGGCCGGCGAGACACTGACCTTCGATGTCAAGGTGCGCGAAGTGCGCCCTGCGACGGAGGAAGAGATCGCCCACGGTCATGTCCACCACGATCATTCTCACGAGGATGACGGCTGCTGCGGGGGCGGAGGCGGCAGCAGTTGCTGCCACTGATCGCACATGCCACAGCGCGGCGCGACAAACGTCGAGGCGGCACTGCAAGAAGTTCGCTCGGTGTATCACGATTTGGCCGCCCGACCGATCGAGCGCGATTGCCAACTGCGCACGGAATGCTGCCACTTCAAACTTACCGGCAAGACTCCCCACCTGACCCGCGGTGAAGCACTGGTCGCAGTCCGCGCATGGAAAGCCACCGGCCGCAAAGGCCTGCCGTCCCATACCGAGGGATCATGCCCCTTCTTGGATTCGGTCACCGCGCGGTGCCTCATCTACGAGCACCGTCCTTTCGGCTGTCGTACGCATTTTTGCGCCGCGGCAGGAGGCCCCTATGCACGGGCCGAGGTCTTGGACCTGATCCGCCGACTGGAGGACGTCGATGCGGAACTCGGCGGAGATGGCTCCCGCGCGCTGCCCGCCGCGGTGAAATCTGTCCTCTAGACACCCTCCACGCCGTCCTTTACCCCACCCGCACCGCGCGCGTTTTGTCCAAGCGCAGGATACCGGGTTGCGAGAGATCGATCACGGCCTTGGGGTCCGTGACTTTTTCTCCCCGCCATTGGATGCTGCCCTGCACGACAAGGCGGCGGACATCGCCGCGGGCTTTGGTCTGCCCGAAGCAGCGGGCATAGGCTTCGGCCCCGGCGGTGATCACATCGATCGTCGTGACCGAGGGCGCGAAGGCCGGCAGATCGGCGCTTTCGAGATCGCGCCCACTGAACCTTTTTTCGAACTCTCCGAGTGCGGCACCGGCCGCCTCGGCCGAGTGAAATCTGGCAACGAGAAGCCGCGCCAGTTCCTTTTTGGCCTGCATGGGGTGCTCGTCACGCGCAATTTCGCGGCCAAGCAGAAGCGTGTACCAGCGGGCCATGAGATCGTCGGAGATGCTCATGACCTTGCCGAACATCTGGCCCGGGGGTTCGTTGACTCCGACCGCATTGCCGAGGCTTTTGCTCATCTTTTGCGTGCCGTCGAGACCTTCGAGGATCGGCAGCATCATCGCCACCTGAGCCTCCTGCCCCTCCTCTTTTTGCAGATCGCGCCCGACCATGATATTGAAAAGCTGGTCGGTGCCGCCGAGTTCGACATCGGCCTGGATCATGACGGAATCCCAGCCCTGCATGATCGGGTACTGAACCTCATGCGCGCGGATCGGCTGGGCCTTGTCCATGCGCTCGCGGAAATCCTCCCGCTGCAGCATCTGCTGGAGTGTGACGCGGCTGTTCAGCCTGATCACATCGGTGAAGGTCATCTTGGCAAACCAGTCGCCGTTGAACACAACCTTGGCGCGCGCCGGGTCGAGCACCTTGAAAGCCTGTTCCTGGTACGTTTTGGCGTTGGCCAGCACCTCGTCGTGGGTCAACTGCGGCCGCGTGGCCGAGCGGCCGCTGGGGTCGCCGATCATCGCGGTGAAATCGCCGATGATAAGGATCGCCTCGTGGCCCAGATCTTGGAACTGGCGCAACTTCTGCAGCGATACCGTGTGGCCGAGATGGATGTCTGGCGCCGTGGGATCAACACCCAGCTTCACCCGCAGCGGACGGACGGCGGCAAGCTTGCGCTTCAGTTCCTCGCGACTGATAACCTCCGCGCAGCCGAGGCTGAGCTCTTCGACGGATCCGGAAGGTTTCATTCGCTCAACGGTTGCGGTTGAGTAATTCGCGCACTTCGTCGATCGAAAGAGCGGACCCGGAGGGGTAGTTGTTGTTGAGCGCACCTTGCGACTTACCGCGGGCCAAAAAGTCGCGCGTGTCGACGCTCCCCTCGAATTTCGGGGCGCTCTTTTGCGCATCGCGAGCCGCTTTGGTCTCCACCGAGCGGGAGGCATAGTCTTTGTCGCTCAGGACATAGCGATTGAGTTCCTGCGCGGCCTTGGTCTCGTACACACGCCGGCCGAACCACGGGTTGCGGACCCCGAGAAACACCCGCGTGCGGTATTCCTTGGTCTGGGCAGACTTCACCCCCCCGTATTCGCGCGACCCGCGGAATTCACTGGCAGCGAAGGGCGATGAGGAAAACGCCTTTTCCCCCATGGGATTTGCGCGGTCGCGGTTGGGGTTCATGATGCGATCCATCATGCCCTGCTCCTGCTGCTGGGCGGCCGCCGGGGCAGCGAAGAGAATTGCCACGGTGAGCGCGCGAAATACCATGCATCTTGAATAGCCGAGCGAAGCCTCTGCTGCAACCAAGACCCGCCCCGACATGAGCCCGACCAGCCACCACCAACCTCGCGTGGCCGCCGCCATCGCAACCTTCCAGCGCGACCGGGAACTGGAGCGCCTGCTCGGATGCCTGGAGGCCAGCGAGGTGCCGATTTCCTCAGTCTGGGTGGCCGACAATGCGTCGTCCGAATCCACCCGGAAAATCTGCGCCGCCCGAGCAGCCCGCTGGCTGCCGCGATCCCTCAACCTCGGCCCCGGGGCAGCTTGGAATGCAGCCCTCTCCGCCGCCCTGGAAGAAGCGGCCATCACGCACCTGCTTGTCCTTGATGACGACGTGATCCCCTCTCCACCAACGCTCGGAATTCTGCTCGATGCGCTCGAGCATTCGCATGCAGACGTGGCCGCACCGCTGCTCTTCGACAACAACAACGAGTTGTGGGCCTTTCCCGAACCGCGGGAACAAAGCCTTCGCGCGGTCATCCGCCGCATCCGCACACCCCCGGAAAGTCTCACCGCGCTGGGCTCACAGCCCCACCCTTTCTGCTGGGCAACCGGCGCCTGTATGCTCTACCGACGCGAGGCCTTTGCCCGCGGCGACCGATTCCGAGAGGATTTCTGGATGCTCGGGGAAGATCTGGAATTTTCCATGCGCACGGCCGCCCGATCAGGCGGCGTCTTCACCGCACAGGCCGCGGTATCCCACGTGCCGCCGCCACCACTTCCCGGCGCCTCCGCCGTCGGCCACCGCGAAAAATTCCTCGCGCTGCTGCAAAATCTTTCCTTTCTCGCCTTCCACTCCCCGCACAGCGGGCACCTGCGGTCTTATCTACCGGGAAATTTCCGCCGCTACATCCGCACGGAAGGCATTGCCCCGGGCACGTTGTGGGATGGATGGTGCGCGTTCTGGTATGGAGCCATCGCACGTCAACCTGCGGGAGCACCCTCCGGCGCGAGGATCCGAGCCCGCAACCGCAGACCCCTGGCCCGCCAAATCACCGAATGACCGATGAACAATCAGCCCAACGCGTGGTGGTCGAGACTCTCCGGCGCTTGCCGTTGGAACTGAAATCAGCCGCGGAGGAGGTCCCTGTTTGCTTCGAGGGTTGGCCCAGCGACGAGTTGATGGATGACGGACTCGACCCGGATGTCCTCGGACTTTTCGTGGGGGCGCCGCGCCATCAGCACCACGGCGACCCCGGGCCGCCACCGCAGATCATACTCTACCTCGAGAATATCTTGAGGGAGTGCGAGGAAGCCGGGACCAACTTCGAGGAAGAGGTGCGGCGCACGTATTTGCACGAGTTAGGCCACTACCTCGGACTGGACGAGGAGGACTTGGCGGCGCGCGACCTGGACTGAGCGCGTGCAACTCAGGATTGAGCGGACAAGTCTCTTTGATACCAGCCGCGCGAGCGAACGCAGGCTTTGCAGACGGAGAGCATGACGGGAACCTCGACAAGAACACCGACCACGGTGGCCAGAGCGGCGGGGGAAGTCGGACCGAAGAGGGTGATGGCAACGGCGACGGCCAACTCGAAGAAATTACTCGCCCCGATGAGGGCTCCAGGCGTGGCCACATCATGCCGCACCTTGAAGAAGCGCATGAGGCCGTAGGCCAACGCCGAATTGAAGTAGACTTGCAGCAAAATGGGGATGGCAAGAAGCAGCACGTGGAACCAGTGAGCCGTGATGTTGTCTGCCTGAAACGCGAAGATGAGCGTGAGCGTGGCCAGGAGCGCCACGATCGTCACCGGGCGAAAAGCGGGAAGGAAGCGCTGCTCGAACCATTCCGCTCCCTTGACCCGCAGGAGCCACGCACGGCTCAACCATCCGCCGAGAAGCGGAATGACGATAAAGACAACCACCGAGGTGAGGAGAACCTGTGGGGGGATATGGACTCCCGTGACACCGACAAGCAGCATGACGATCGGCGCGAACGCGAACACCATGATCAGGTCATTGATCGCGACCTGGGCCAGCGTGTAGGGGCCATCGCCGTCGGTCAAATAGCTCCACACGAAAACCATGGCCGTGCAGGGGGCCGCGGCGAGAATGATGAGGCCTGCCACATAATTCCCGGCCGTCTCCGGCGGAATCCATGCAAGGATACGCCCGAAAAGCGTGGAGATAAAAATCCAGCCGAGCAGCGCCATGCTGAAGGGTTTGACCAGCCAGTTGACGAACAAGGTGACGAAAAGACCCTTCGGTTTGGCGAACACGCCGCGGAGGCCGCCAAAATCGATCTTCAGCATCATCGGATAAATCATCAGCCAGATGAGCACGGCGATCGGAACGTTGACGTGGGAAGCACTGCCGAAGTCCCACTCCCCGATCCGCCGAACCAGATCCGGAGCCAGCTTGCCGAAGACAAGGCCGAGCAGCATGCAAACAAAAACCCAGACAGTGAGGTAGCGCTCGAAAAAATCGAGACGTCTGGCTGATGTATCGCTCGGTGGGTCCGAGTGCTGCATAAAATGTGCGCGGCGTCCGAAAGTTTAAGGTAGATCAAATCGATCCAAGTTCATTACCTTGTCCCAAGCGGCAACGAAGTCGCGCACGAACTTTCCCTCGCCATCCGAACTGCCGTAGACCTCGGCCAGAGCACGAAGGACGGAGTTTGAGGCGAAGACGAGATCGACTCGCGTCGCAGTCCATTTCAACTCACCGGACTTGCGGTCCCGCCCCTCGAACGCATCGCGCTCGGGAGTTGTCGGCTTCCATTCCGTGCCCATGTCGAGCAGGTTAACAAAGAAATCATTGGCCAAGGTGCCGGGTCGCCCGGTGAACACGCCATCTTTGGATTGCTCGTGGTTCGCACCCAGAACCCTTAGGCCACCGACCAGCACCGTCATCTCGGGCGCGGTCAGGGTGAGCAGTTGAGCCTTATCGAGGAGCATCTCCTCGGCCGGAACGGAGAATTTCGTTTTGAGGTAATTGCGGAACCCATCGGCCAGCGGCTCAAGCACAGCAAAGGAGCTCACATCGGTCTGCTCTTGCGCGGCGTCCGTGCGGCCCGGCGTGAAAGGAACTTTGATGTCGTGGCCTCCGCTTTTCGCGGCCCGCTCGACGCCAGCACAGCCTGCAAGAACGATGAGATCCGCCAACGAGAGCTTCTTGCCCCCCGAGGCGGACATATTGAACCCGTCCCGGATCTCCTCGAGCACCTTAAGGACTTTGGCCAACTGCTCAGGCTGGTTGACTTGCCAGAACTTCTGCGGAGCGAGACGAATGCGGGCACCATTGGCGCCGCCACGCTTGTCGGATCCACGGAACGTCGAGGCCGACGCCCAAGCCGTGGAAACCAACTCCGCCACCGACAACCCAGAAGCGAGCACTTTCGCTTTGAGGGCGGCGATGTCCTGTCCGTCGATCAACGGATGATCCACGGCCGGGATCGGATCCTGCCAGATGAGAACTTCCTCCGGTACGTCGGGGCCGAGGTAACGCACCCGCGGACCCATGTCGCGATGGGTCAGCTTAAACCAGGCCCGGGCGAAGGCGTCGGCAAATTCATCCGGATTCTCGTAAAAGCGCCGGGAAATTTTTTCATAGGCCGGATCGAAACGCATCGAAAGGTCGGTGGTCAGCATGGTCGGCCGGTGACGCTTTCTCGCATCGAAGGCGTCCGGAATGTCTTGCGGAGCATCTTTCGCCACCCACTGGTGCGCGCCGGCCGGGCTCTTGGTCAGTTCCCACTCGTATTTGAAGAGATTTTCGAAGTAGTAGTTGCTCCACCGCGTCGGGGTCTGGCTCCACGTGACTTCCAAACCGCTCGAAATGGTGTCGGGGCCTTTGCCCGACTTGTGACTGCTCTTCCATCCGAGGCCTTGTTCTTCGAGCGGAGCCGCTTCGGGCTCGGGCCCCACATACTTGGCCTCGGCCGCCCCGTGGGTTTTTCCGAAAGTGTGGCCGCCCGCGTTGAGCGCCACAGTTTCTTCGTCATTCATGGCCATCCGGGCAAAGGTTTCCCGGATGTCACGCGCCGCAGCCACCGGATCCGGGTTGCCGTTCGGGCCCTCGGGATTGACATAAATCAGCCCCATCTGCACCGCGGCGAGCGGATGTTCCAACTCACGGTCACCGGTGTAGCGCTGGTCGGCCAGCCACTCTTTCTCGGCACCCCAATACACGTCCTCCTCCGGCTCCCAGATGTCGGCCCGTCCGCCGGCGAAGCCGAACGTTTTGAAGCCCATCGACTCGAGCCCGACATTGCCGGCCAGAATCATCAGGTCCGCCCAGGAAAGTTTCCGCCCGTATTTCTGCTTGATCGGCCAAAGCAGACGACGGGCTTTATCGAGGTTGACGTTGTCCGGCCAGCTGTTGAGCGGCGCGAAACGCTGGCTGCCATTGCCGGCGCCGCCACGGCCGTCGCCCGTGCGGTAAGTTCCGGCGCTGTGCCAAGCCATGCGGATGAAAAACGGCCCGTAGTGTCCGAAGTCAGCCGGCCACCACTCCTGCGAATCCGTCATGAGCGCGGCGAGATCCTGCTTCACCGACGCGAGATCCAGGCTCTGGAATTCCTTCGCGTAGTCGAAATCCTCATCCATCGGATCGGTCTTCGACGATTGCTGGCTCAGCATCTTGAGATTGAGCTGGTTCGGCCACCAATCGCGGTTGGTCGGGCCCATCCCGGCCGCGACCAGCGCTCCGGTTGATTTCCCGTGGTTGAAAGGACATTTGAGTTCGGTAGACATAAATTTTTTGCGGGCGGCTGCTTTACGAGGGAATTTTCCCGCCGGACGCCACAGTCGTCAAGACCTCAACCCACCGCATTGATCGCCCGCGAGAGCAGCACGGTGAGAGTCACGATGGAGAGAGTTACCTGCAGCATCATGAGTGCTTTGGCCCAGCGACTGACCGGAACCTCGAGGGTGGGACCAAACGTGGTCATGGTGGCGAAGGACAAGTAAATGTAATCGATGAGTCTGGGTTCTTCCACCTGTCCCGGGCGGCCGGGCATGACGAAAGCCCCACCAAGTGTGGCGCGGTCGAGCACCCAATAGCAGGCGGTGAAGGTGAGAACACTCATCGCCCCGATCGCGCCGACATCCCAGAGACTGGCCAAACCCGTCGCCTTGGCCGTGGCACTTAAGAGCAGCGCACCGACATTGACCACCAAATGGAGGACGGCAAATCCGAGGTAGGCGACCAAACCGGGGAGGATGACCCGGGAGTGCGGGCGGATGAAAGAAAGCGCGATGAGAGTGAGGAGAAGCAGGAGCAAAAAATTGCTCCCGTAATGAAATGTCCGCACCACCGCGACTCCAGCCGCCTTCAACTCCCCGCTCGCACAAAGTTTCTGCGTCACCGCTGCATCAAGCAATTGCACCGACACCATCACCGCGGCCAACCGCCAATGCATGTGCCGGCTCAATGGCGTGTCGCCATCTGTCGTAACTCTTGTTGGCACAATGTTTGTCGAAAGAGGTGGCTAGCCCGAATATTTCACGCAGGGAGCAAACAAGTAGCGAAGTTCCGCATATAAACTGCTATGGTTGTTGGTGTTATGAAACAAACCAAAGAAACTCCGCTACGGACAGATTGTGCACCGGAAGTTTTGTATTTTCCAAGCTTTGATCGCCGGAAAATCGAGGGGAGTTTTACCGGCGGGGATTTGTCCAGTGATGGAGGGTTGATGGCCTTGCGGGCGGCGGACAAGAAGTTGGGTTTGATTGCGGCTTTGGATGCGGTGATCAAAGACCCGCGTGATGCGGCCCTGATCGTGCATCGGCAGCAGGATCTTTTGGGTCAGCGCATTTACGGTTTGGCCATGGGTTACGAGGATCTCAACGACCACGACACGCTGCGCAAAGATCTGCTGTGGCAGAGCGCGGCGGAGCGCGGTGAGGAACTGGCCAGCAGTCCGACGCTGTGCCGATTGGAGAACCGCGCGGACCGCGCCACGGTGTTGGCCATGTCGAAGGTGCTGGTGGAGTTGTTTGTTCAAAGTTTCAAAGAAGCTCCGAGCGAGTTGATCTTGGACTTCGACGCGACCGACGACCGGGTGCACGGAGAGCAGGAAGGGCGGGCTTTCCACGGCTACTATGGCGACTGGTGCTTTTTGCCTCTTTACGTTTTCTGCGGCGAGCAACTCCTGGTGAGCTGCCTGCGGCCGAGCAATGCTGATCCGACCCGTCATGCGTGGGCTATTTTGAAGTTGTTGGTCACGCGTCTGCGCCAGGAATGGCCGCAGGTGAAGATCATCTTGCGCGGGGACTCGGGATTTTGCCGTTGGCGCACGCTGCGGTGGTACGAACAGAACAAGGTCGATTACGTGGTGGGCTTGGCCAAGAACGACCGGTTGCTGGCCTTGGTGGAAAAGCCGATGCAGCAAG
>JBAXCT010000025.1:0-14448 GCA_037141375.1 Chthoniobacterales bacterium
TCCATGTTGTAGTAGCGGTAGGTGGCGAGACGGCCCACGAAGTGGACCGTCGGTGGCGAGTGACTTGTGACCAGTGACGAGTCGGAATTCACATCCACTTGAAGAGCACACAGGTGCGGGGGGAACGGATCTGTTTCGGTCAGGGCTTTGTATTTTTGGTAGGTTGCGGCGGAGTCGGGCGCCGGGATGGGATAGTAGGGCTCCTTGCCGGGACCGAAATCGTCCGGGTATTCGCGGACGATGGTGGTGTTGTCGCACTGCTGGCCGGTGGCGTGCTTGATTTCAACGATGCGGGTGAACGCCTCGTCGTTGGGGTAGTTCACCTGCATGGCGGGCTGAAAGAAGCCGGAGGAAACGGCCAAGCTTGAAGATTGAAGATTGGAGATCGGAGGCCGGAGGGCAGAGAGCTGCGCGGGAGTGAAGGATTCGGGCTCGAAACGGAGGGAACGATACGGGAGGTGCCCATGACAGAAGTCGTAGTATTCATCGATCGGTCCCGTGTAAACCAGATGCTTGAAATTGACTTTCGGGAGTATGTCGCGGAACTCGGCATTTAGGAGGATCTCCAACTTATCGCCGCACGCGGCGACCATGCGCTGGAACATCGCAGTGTATCCGGCCTTGGGTATCGCCTGGAAATCCTCGCGCAGGTAGCGGTCGTCGCGGTTTGTGCGGATGGGGATGCGGCCACAAACCGAGGCGTCGAGATCTTTTGGATTTCGCTTCCACTGCTTGAGCGTGTAGCCCTTGAAGAACTTCTCATACAATTCCCAACCGACTTGACTGATGATGACTTCCTCGGAATTAGCGGGGGTATCGATGGGAACGCGGTGTTCGGTGATCCACTCCTCCATTTCCTCCGAGGTGGATGGACGTCCGAGGAATTGCTCGAAGGTGTTGAGGTTGATCGGAAAGTTCCAATAGCGACCGTCGGAGAAGGAAAGGATTTTGTATTCCACTGGATGCCACTCAGTGAATTGGCTCAGGTAATCCACGATGCGCGGGGCATTGGTGCGAAAATAGTGCGGGCCGTAAGTATGGATGAGCACGCCCGCCTCGTCGTATTTGTCATAGGCGTTCCCGCCGAGGTGATCGCGCTTCTCGACAACAAGGCAGGTCTTGCCCTGCTGGGTCGTCAGGCGCTCAGCAATAGTCAAACCAGCGAAGCCGGCGCCGACGATGAGGCAGTCGACGCTAGTAAGCATGGAGCAGGGAGAGTGCCATTCGGTTCGGAGAGGAGCTGGGAGCCCGGAGTTTGGAGTTGGAAGAAGTTTAAGCCGTGAACTGCTGCAGGAATGAACACTACTCGGGCCTTTCGGCGACACGCGCGGTTGTCAATCGGCGCTGCCCAAAATCACCGCGCCTCAACCCCTCAAAGGAAAGGTCTTCGTCGAGATCAGGCCAATGCAAGCCAAATGGAGAAATTTCAACTTTGTTAAGTTGGGCAACAGTGCCGCAGCTCAGCCGGGGGTTGTCCGCAACCGGAAAACGTAATTCGGAGCCGTCTTCCATAAGAACGATCATCGCCGGAGCAGAGTAATAGACTCGCTTTGCTCTATTTTCCGAAGTGCTCATGCCATTTATCCACAATCAACTGTCTGTTGTGTTGCGCAAGTTGCTGGGCTTTGGCCAAGTCAGCGAGCCTGAATCCGCGTGACTCCCGTAATTCGACACCGCTCAGAACATCAAAGATTGCTTCAGCGCCCGCCTTCACGACATGGACATGGACCGGTTCATGGTCGTTACTGTAGAAGCCAAAGCGAAGTCCGTCTTTTTCGAAGACTTTCGGCACAACTGTTACTCACGTCGCCCGAGTCTTCCAAGCATCGACGATTTGTTTGATTGTCTCCTCGAGCGAAATGGTGATGTCCCACGCAGGGTAGTCGCGGCGCATTTTGTCGAGGTTGCTGATGTAGCAGATGTGGTCACCGATGCGATTTTCGTCGACGTAAGTGTAAAGCTGCTTTTTGCCGGTGAAGCGCTCGGTGATGGCAAAGGCTTCGAGGATGGAGCACGAGTTGTCGCGTCCGCCGCCAATGTTGTAGACTTCGGCCACGCGAGGAGCCTTGAGGAATTCCTCGATGAAGCGAGCGACATCATAGCTGTGGATGTTGTCGCGGACCTGTTTCCCTTTGTAGCCGTAAACTTTGTATTCCTTGCCCTCGAGGTTGCATTTCACGAGATAGCTGAGGAAACCGTGCAACTCGACACCGGAGTGGTTTGGCCCGGTGAGGCACCCACCGCGCAGGCAGCAACTGGGCATATCGAAGTAGCGTCCGTATTCCTGCACCATGATATCCGCCGCGGCCTTCGACGCTCCGAAGAGCGAGTGCTTCGACTGGTCGATGGAAAAATCCTCGGCGATACCGTCGGCATAAGCCGGATCGTCATAGTCCCACCGAGTCCCCAACTCCTGGAGCTTGATGAAATTCGGACGGTCGCCATAGACCTTGTTGGTCGACATATGGACGAAGGGCGAGGCAGGGCACGAACGCCGGACAGCCTCGAGGAGGTTGAGCGTGCCCACCGCATTGGTATCGAAGTCATCGAATGGGATGGCGGCCGCGCGGTCGTGACTTGGCTGTGCGGCAGCATGAACGATGGCGTCGGGCTTGAGAGACTGAATAAGGTCGAGCACTCCCGCTCTATCACGGATGTCGAGTTCGTGGTGCCGGAAACCAGGGATGAGGTCCCCCAGCCTCTTCTGGTTCCAACGCGTGTCGCCCGGAGTTCCGAAGAACACGGCACGCTGGTTGTTGTCGAGTCCATGGATCTCCCAGCCCTGGCCAGCGAAATGCAGACAGACTTCGGATCCAATGAGCCCGGATGAACCGGTCACGAGCATTTTTTTCATAAGAGCAGGGAGCGGGGAGTTTGGAGTTGAGAGCTAGAAGGAATTAGGCACCAAAAGGAGTTGACGATCGTCGCTTCCCGGTTGCGGTAGCCAGCAAACAGCACCGCGAAATCCTAAGCGCCGATTTCCTTGCGGAAATAATCTATCGTCCGCTCAATCCCCTCGGCGAGAGGAACGGCTGGCTCCCAGTGGAGATATTTGCGGGCCAGGGAAATATCGGGCTGGCGCTGCTTGGGATCGTCCGCGGGCAGATCGCGGTGGACGATTTTCGATTTGCCGCCCACTTTCTCGAGGACGATTTGGGCGAGTTCCATCATGGTGAATTCGCCCGGATTGCCCAGATTCACCGGCCCGACAGTTTCCGTTTGTTCCATCAAGCGCAGGAATCCTTCAATCAGGTCGTCAACATAGCAGAACGAGCGGGTCTGCGAACCATCGCCGTAAATGGTGATGTCTTGGCCCCGCAGCGCTTGGACGATGAAGTTGGAGACCACTCGGCCATCGTCGGGATTCATGCGAGGACCATACGTGTTGAAGATGCGCACGACGCGGATATCCACGCCGTTCTCGCGATGGTAGTCGAAAAAAAGCGTCTCGGCACAGCGCTTCCCTTCGTCGTAGCAGGAACGGCGACCGATCGGGTTGACGTTGCCCCAGTAGCTCTCCGGTTGGGGATGGACGGCAGGGTCGCCGTAGATTTCTGAGGTGGAGGCCTGGAAGACGCGGGCCTTGACGCGTTTGGCCAGTCCGAGGCAATTGATCGCTCCCATGACCGATGTCTTGGTCGTCTTGATCGGATTGTATTGGTAATGCGGCGGCGATGCGGGACAGGCCAAATTGTAAATCCGGTCGACCTCATATTTAAACGGGTCAATGACATCATGGCGCACCAACTCGAACCGGGGATGGCCGAGCAGTTCCATGATGTTGGCGCGGCGGCCGGTGAAAAAGTTATCGAGGCAGAGCACCTCGTGCCCCTGGTCGACCAAACGATGGCAAAGGTGGGAGCCGAGGAACCCGGCGCCTCCGGTGACGAGAATTCTCATGGGTCAGGTATGGGTATTGGTGCAGCGACAGCGGTCAGGAGACGGGATGCTTGCCGATGGCGAAAACACGGAAACCGAGATTTTCCAGATCAGCACGCGGCAGGATGTTGCGTCCGTCGAAAACAAAGGCGGGCTTGTGCATCCCCTCGTAAATAGCCGGGAAGTCGAGGGTCTTGAACTCATCCCATTCGGTCAGCACGGCCAAAGCGTGCGCGCCCTGTGCCGCCTCTTCCGCGGACTTCGCCACGACGAGCCTGGGCTCGTCCTTTCCGGCGCCGAGAACATCCCGCTTGATCTCGTCGGCAGACACCTGTGGATCATAGACCACCACGGTGGCATTCTCCTCAAGCAGACCTTGCACCACCGAGATAGCAGCGGATTCCCTCGTGTCGTTGGTATCCTTCTTGAAGGCGAAACCCAGCACACCGATGCGCTTCCCGGAGACGGTATTGAAAAGCGTGTGGACGATTTTTTGGGTGAACCGGTTCTTTTGCCAGTCGTTCATCCGCACCACGCCCTCCCAATAGCTGGCGACTTCCGGCAGCCCAAATTGGCCGCACAGGTAGACGAGGTTGAGGATGTCTTTCTGGAAGCAGGAACCCCCGAAGCCGACGGAAGCCTTGAGGAATTTGGGGCCGATTCGTGAATCTGTGCCGATGGCATGGGCGACCTCGTCGACGTCCGCCCCGGTGGCTTCGCAGAGCGCGGAGATCGAGTTGATCGAGGAGATCCGCTGCGCAAGGAAGGCATTGGCGACAAGTTTCGACAGTTCAGATGACCACAGGTTCGAGGTGATGATCCGCTCACGGGGAACCCATCGGCCATAGACATCGACAAGCGTGGCGACGGCTTTAGCGCCTTCGGGCGTGCGTTCTCCGCCGATGAGGATGCGGTCAGGTTTCTGCAGATCGGCGATGGCCGTTCCCTCGGCGAGAAACTCGGGGTTGGAGAGCACCTGGAAGCTGCCATTGCGTGAATTGGCGCGCAGGATGGTCAGCATCGCCTGCGCTGTCCGCAC
Organism: Chthoniobacterales bacterium; assembly: GCA_037141375.1. GTDB lineage: Bacteria > Verrucomicrobiota > Verrucomicrobiia > Chthoniobacterales > JACTMZ01 > JACTMZ01. Next base: position 4,919 of record JBAXCT010000025.1, read on the forward strand.
CGGGATGGTACTTTTCTCCACGATGATTTTCGGACCCTCCGCAACTGCAGCAATCATGCGCGCAGCACTTTCGATGTAGCGCAGATCGGCAGCTCGACCGGCCCCGATCCCGTAGGTCTTGGTGGGCGTGCCGACGCAGACAAAGATAATATCACCCGAGCGAATGGCGCCCTCCACGTCGGTCTTGAAGTGAAGATTGCGCCCGCGCGCACTGCGCACAATCTCGTCGAGGCCGGGTTCATATATGGGCAGCGTATCGGAGTTCCAAGCCGCGATGCGCTCGGCGTTCGGGTCGACGACCGTCACCTCGATATCGGGGCACTTTGCGGCGATCATGGCCATGGTCGGACCGCCGACGTAGCCGGCTCCAAGACAGGTTATTTTCATAAAAACGAAGGATCTTTCTAGCTTCGGGAGGGGTGCTTTGGAAGCGGGAAATGTGGTTTGGTCGCGAGCGCCTTGATCACTGGCAGCACCCGTGAAAAAAACTTCTGCCAGCCCGCGATCTGCTTGAGGCGGTCTTTTTGGAAAGCTGCGTCCGGCGAGGATGCATCGATGCTCTCGCGGAGTTGGCGGATGTGGGCCGCGCCGTTATGCACGTGCGGCTGGATCTGGTTGCGCAGGAAACCCGTAGCCAAGGTGCGCAAACGAAATTCCGCACGAAAGTGCTCTTTTCTCACCCCCGGCAGGGTGACGCCTTCGACCGCCCCCAGATCACGAAGCCAGCGGATCCCGTCAAACGTCGACCCGCGACTGATCCCTAGACGATCACCAATGTCATCTAGGCTTAGTGGATCCGAGGTTGTGAAGAGAAGCCCGTAGATTTGCGCAACGGAACGCGGCAGGCGCAGGACGGTTGCCGCCCGCACGAAAAGGGCGATGGTTTCCACCTGGAAGGGATTCAACTTCACACCCGCCTCACTGTCGGACATTTGTTTACTCACGGCAACAGAGGACAAGCTGCCGCACTTGGTCAAAACATGGCGTTTGGCCCGCGGATGGCATGCTTTCGGTACGGTCAACAGGAACCAGCCCGCTGACGCCTAGGCTAAGAATGGCCTAAAGCTCGATTTATTCAATAAAAAATGAATAAACTTTCCCGCCTCGCCTCTCCGTTTACGGAGGACGTTTCAGATTGTGGGGTCGGCCGAGGCGGGTGAATCCCCGTAGACGCCCTTGCCCCCGTAGGCACCGTAGGCCCGGTAGGCGTAGGCATAGTAGGAACCGCGACCGTGCCGGACACCGTTCAGCACGACGCCCACGGGCGGGGTGCCAGCCTCGACCAAGAGACGCGAAGCCTGAGCGGTGGCCTTGCTCGGAGAATGTCCTGCGCGGGCGATCAGGCAGATCGCATCGGCAAAAGGCGCGAGGAGCAGTGGGTCTCGCACGGCGAGCACCGGCGAGGAGTCAATGACGATTCGATCATACTTCGACTTCAGTTCATCCACCAATTCCTTGAGATGCTCATAGGTGAGAAGTTCGGAGGGGTTGGGAGCAATCCCGCCCGCCGACAGCAACCAGAGGTTAGCGACTTTTGTCGGCACAACAGCCTGCTCCAGACTGGCGTGCCGGAGCAGGACTTCCGACAGGCCCGGCTTGATATTTTCGCCAAAGATCATCTTGGAGACAGACGGCTTACGGAGGTCGGCATCGATGAGCAGCGTCTTCAGATCCTGTTGCGCGAGGATCGCGGCAAAATTGCAACTGTTGAATGTTTTGCCTTCGCCGGGAATGGCGCTTGTGATCAGAAACACGCGGTTTTTGTCACGGCCCGAAATATGAGACAGGGTCGCACGCATCGTCCGAAAAGCCTCGGCGACCAAGCCGCGGCGGTCCCGCATGCTAGTCAGCATGGCACCGCCACCGCCCTGCAAGGGAGGCTGCTTGAGGCGCGGCACGGTGGCCACGACACTAAGGCCGATGCGTTGCTCAACCTGTTCGATGGTGCGTAACGAGGGATCAAGATAGTTCAAGCCCAGAACCGCACCGATGCCCGCCGCCAAGCCGCCGACCAACCCGAGAAGGATGAACTTGACCGTCTGACTGGGAACGATGCTGGCACCGCGGGCATGCTCTTGGACGGTGATGGACTGGTTGGTCAAGCCGCTGGTCACATCGACTTCCTTGAGCCGGGCGAGCACGGAGTCGTAGAGAGCACGGTCGGCGTCCAGATTGCGCGAGAGCGTGTTGTATTCGACGGATTTTCCGGTGATGGTCAGCAGGCGCTGCTCCGCATCGGCCCGCTTCAACCGCAAGGTTTCCAACTGCGTCTCCGCTTGGGACCGGCGCGCCTCGAGCTGTCCGATCACCTCGACGACAAGCTTGGCCATATCTCCGCGCAAGACTTCCAGGCGGGTCTTGGTTGCCGTGTGCGCCGGATGCCCCTCACGGTAGCGGCGAGCCATTTCGTCCAAATCCCGATCAAGAGCAGCCACCTGCGCGTTGAGGGCAGCGACCCGCGGGTCGGCGCTCACGCTGGGTAGCCGCATAAGTTGCTCGGTGTCGCCACCTAAACCCGCGACGGAATTGAGATCCGCGTCGAGTTGCCGGGTAAATCCTTCGAGTTGCTGGATTTCGACGCTCGACTGATCGAGGGCATCCTGCGCCTCGCGCAGCATGGTCTCCAACGAAGCGGCGCGTTCCCTCTCGCGGAAGCTCTGCAGGGCTTCCTCCGAGAGCCTGAGCTTGGCGCCGAGCCTCTCCGCTTCTTCGACCAAAAATTGCGAGGCCGCTTTGCTTGCCTCTGAGGTTTGTTCAAGGAGCACCCGCAGATATTCATCGGCATAGCCGTTGGCCAGCTTGGTCGAGATGGCAGGGTCGGGAGAGCGGGACACGATATCAATGAGGCGGGTCAGCTCACGGTAAGTCCCGCGCACGAATCCGTAGGGCGCAAGAAGCTTACCCGCGGCAGCCGCCGTGGTCAGTTCGCCATCCTTGTCCTTGTTCCATTTGATAGCGGCCACAAACGCAGGATCGTTGGCAAGTTCCAGACGCTTGGCCACCCGCTCAGCCATGGGGTAGCCGTTGATGGTTTCAACGATCGTGTTAATCATGTCGATCGAGCGCACTTCGTCATTACGGACGGACTGCATCTGGCCGTTGAGCACTTTCTCCGTCTGTTGCTCGATGAACAGAACCGCCCTCGCGCCGTACAGAGCCTGCTCGCGGCTGATGAGGAAGGCGCTGAGGATGCCGCCGAGGAGGAGGAAGAGGCAAACCAGCCACCAGCGCTCGGCGATGACATGGAGGTAAAACCGCCAGTCGAAAGGCTCGGACTTCTCCGATGAAACATCAAAGGGATCGGATGGTGCGTTCTTACTCATATCGGCTAAGGTTCAAAACCAGCTTTCCGAAACTGTGATCACATCGCCGGGCTGGATCTCGATGGGCATTTCCTTGCCATCGGCCATGCGCTTGGTGTTTGCACGGATCGCGTTGACAGTTCCCTTTTCCTTGCGCTGGATCGTCACGCGACTGCGGTCAGCCACGCGAGTGAAACCGCCAGCCAGCCCGATCGCTTCGAGGATATCCATGCGCTCGCCACCTTGCAGTTCATAGCTGCCCGGCCGGGTGATCTGTCCCATGATGGTAAATTTCCTTTGGGCGTACTTGACCACGTTGAGGAAAACCTGCGGATTGACCAAAAACTGCTTGTCATAAAGCCCCCGCAGCAGTTCACGCGCATCACGGATGGTGAGGCCGGCGAGAGAGACCTCCCGGACCAACGGAAGCTGAACACTCCCATCCCGGGCAATGATCGCTTGAGTGGTCAATTCGGGCTCGCGGAATACGTTAAGTTCGATCACATCGCCGATGACGAGGATGTAGTCGCTTTCGCCCGAGGAGAGCGCGGTTGCCGGGCCGGTGCTCACCGTGGGCGGAGGTGCCGGGGCCGCGACGGCTTGGACGGCTGGGGCTGGGGCGGGCGCGGTCGTAACCGTAGGCGTTCCAGCCGGGCGGACTTTCTGAGACGAGGGCGCGTCAACACCCTTGGTGGAATCCTCTGCGCCGCAGGGCGAGGCGAGCAGCCCCAGAACAGCAATAATATAAGCCAAGTGTCGCATCGGGAGTGACAGGGTATTAGTAGTTGGCGGACTCAGAAAATCAAGTTCAATCCGATCGACCCAACGGTTTGCGGCGAGTTGTTCTGCGACCCGCCGGTGCCAGTCATGGCATTGCCGGTCGATGACCAGATGCTCGCCTGCCAGTAGAGCCAGGAGTTGAGATCCCACCGGAGCCCGATCGAGGCGAAGGAGTAATCCGTCGTTTCCCCGTTTTGCTGATCCTCGGAGAGAGCCACGTTTTCGGTCTGTTGCCACCCTCCGGAAAGGCTCACGGTGACCTTGGAGAAAAAGCGCTGCTGCAGCGTGGCCACCAGACCGCGGTTCACTTGATACTGGTCGATGGTGGTGATGGAAAACTGCTGCGTTTGATAAATAGAAAAGTTCGCCGATGTGGTTTCACGCGGAGTCCAAGTTGCCTGCAATCCAAAACTCGGAACGATGTCTGTCCCCTCAAGGCTGCCATAGGCCCGCACCCGGGTTTTTTCCGTAGGCGTGTAGTCAACGTCAAGGTTGTACACGGGGCGGAAGCCGTTGTAGGCCGAATTGGTGATGCCGCTGCTAGTGACATAGCCCACCCCAAGCCCGCTGGTCACCAGCAGTTTGGACATCAGGCTGTGCTTGGCGGTCAGTAAAAATTCAGCGCCCTGACGGGATGTGGTGTAAGTCGTTGTGTTCGTCATCGGGGTCGGTGCCAGCACAGGCGCCGGTGCAACCACCGTCTCTTCGCCAGTTTCGGGATCTACCACAGTTGCCGGTTGCAATGGCGGGGGTGCCGGCGGAAGCGAGACAGATGTGGTCAGGATCGATTGCGAGGAGTAGACCGCATTGGCCCTGACACCGAGTGTGGTCTTGCCCGAGTAAAGCCAGTCTAGAGCGGTCCCGAGGCTGAGGTCATAGGCATTGCCTCCGGAGTTGTTGTCGTCACCATAGCGCGTGACGAAAGCATCTCCCCCGAGAAACATTCCGTAGGTGAGAAACTCGTTGAGGAGGTAGCTCCAATCCCCGTTAAGCTGCCCGCTGAGCGTCGTGGTGTTGGCCCCAGCGTCGATGTTCTGCCCCTGGCCCATAGATGCCGAGGCGCGCAGATTGGCTTGATGGCGGCGGCCGACTTGGGTGAGTCCCAGACGCAATGTCTGGTTAAATGGGTTGCGGGTATTTCCGGATTGCGCGCTGGTGTAGTCCGGATTGAGGTAATAGACATACCCTCCTCCATAGCCGAGCGAAAGGGTCAGGGGCCCGAAGTCACGGGTATAATCCAAGCCCAGAGAGGGAGCAAAGTAGGAACTACTGGTGGCGGATTCATTGGTGGATGTCGTGGTGCCATTGTAGTTGCGGTTAGAATATTCCCACCCGGCACCGAGCCCGGGCATGATGCGCAGTGAACCGATGTAAAGACCATTTTCCAGCTTGGAAGCCAGATCAGTCACCGGCTGGATGCCATCGGTGGCATACGCTGATTGATCAATCACCCGGTCGGCCTGCGGCCCGACCCACTGGGACCGAAAGACCGCTTCGCTCACCGTCTGAGGTGGGGCTATACCTTGACCGAAACTGGGATCGGCACACAAAACCAGAGCCACCGCCAAAGCAACGCAGGCAAACAACGAGCACAAACTACTTCTTCGGTTCAGCATGACAAACCCTCTCTATTGCCGCAAAGCAGGCGTGGAGGCCAGCCGAGAAGCGGCCTGCCACGCGGCGTCCCAGTCTCCCTCAGCCGCATACCAGGCAACCGCCACGGAGAGCTTGGTGGGGTCGGGAGGCTGCGAGGACACCGCCTCTTGCAGGAGACGACGCACCGCGACACTATTGCCCTGCGTCTCGAGTTCGGACAGCTCCGCACCCAGTTTCCCCAGCCCGCGGCCCCGCGATTCGAGTGGCACAGATGCCGCCTGCGCCACAAGACCAACGGCTCGGGATTTGTCGCCGGCCGCCGCATAATGAGTCGCCAAAGGCCGCCAGTAAGGCCCCGTCCCATCACCCGCCTGGCGAGCCTCCATGTAGGACACGGCACGGGATGCATCCGGCAGCGCGACCCAGCGATCAAGAAAAACGACCTGCTGCTGCGGCGGAATTCCCGCAAGAAAGGCCTCGGGGTTGGACAGCTTCGAGATCCACTCGGAAGCCGCCGTAGGCGAGGCCCCATGGAACCATTCCGCGGTCAGGAGCGGATTGCCCTCAACACCTTGGAGCAGTCGCATCTGCGCCTCGGGATGTTCTTTGAGGCTCGACAGTCCGCTCTGCAAATAGCCGAGCGGGAGGGTCGGGTCCCGCGACGCGACCAAAGAGGCACGACGAATCGCCACCACCCACGCTTCCGCCTCACGGGTTGGATCCATACCCTTCCAGAGGACCGCCTGCGCAGAGGCCACCTGCGGCAGGACCGGTTCCACGAGGCGCGCCGCAGCCATGGAGTCGGCGATTTCCTGTTCGATATCGAGGAAATATCTCTGGTATCCGGTGAGCCAATAATAGCTCTCGTACATGAGCGGAAATGCCTGGACCAGCTCCTTGGCCTTCGACTCCGCATCCTCCCATTGTTTGGCGTCGGCCAAACTCTGCAATTCGCGATTGAAAATTTCCACGCGGTACGGCGCCGGGTGTCTGCCTTCGTATTTGTCACGGGCAACAAAGATCCCGGCTGCGAGCAGGACCAGGCCGAGGAATGAGTAGACCATCCGCACAAGCGCAGGCCTTTTGATGGCGAGGCCCGAGGAAGGAACCGATGTCATCGCCACGACGAGTAGAAACCACCCCAAAGCAAAACGGTGCCACGGCACATCGATCGCGGCGTGCGCCACTGCGGCACCCACCGCGCTCGCGACCGTCCAACGAAGCGGACCATCTACCGTCGTGCGCGCCCGCCAGCAGCGCAGCAGAAACCAAAAGACCAGCGCCGCGAGCGCGGCGGCCGAGGGAATCCCGGTCTCGGCCGCGACCATCAGCCAGTCGCTCTCCGGATGTAACACCTTGGCGGCGCGCGAGGAATCCTTGCGGTACTGGGGAAAAACTCCGGCGAACTGTCCTAGACCGATGCCGGTCAGCGGAAAATCCGCGATGAGCCGCGAAGTATCGCGGGCGATAGGCTGCCGGAAATCCACTTCGGCAACGTGATCCTCGCCCACCTTCACGGCTGAGGCGGAATGCCACAGCGCAGCCAAGCGGTCACGCACTGTGCTGCCGCCCAGAGCAAAGAGCAGCACCGAAAAAGCCGCAAGGACCGCCAGGGCGATATGGATATCGCGGCGCGCGCGGCCGTGCGCAGCGCCGATCACCCACAGGACCAGGCCGAAGGCGAGGAAGACGACGCCCGCTCGGGATGTGGAAAAAAACAGGAGCCCGGCCAGCGGGGGTGCCGCGCACAATGCCGCGAGCGCCGCCGCGGCCCGATTGCCGCTGACCACCTCCCACTGCATGAGGCCAAAGGAAACAATAGCCCCGACAAAAAGCAGCGTGGCCGTGTGGTTGCGGTTCGGCAGGAGACCGAAATCAGCGCCACCCGCGAAAGGATACCTCCAGCCGGTTTGCCGCGCCATGATCGACAAGACCGCGTAAATGGCAACGACCAGCGCCACCGCATGGAGGAACAACGCGAGGCTGCGTCCGGCCAAGGGATTCGAGAGCAAGAACGACCCGACCAGACACGAGGCGACAAGCATCCACCACCAGAACCAACCAAGCCACGGTTGCGGTGAGATCGAATCAGCCAAGGGCACCAATCCCGATTGAGCCAGGGCCGCGCGCCACGAAGGCACCGGCCAGTATGTCTGCGGAAGGAAGGCCAACAAAGCCAGGATACAGAAGGCCAAGGCGAGCAGGAGAGGAAACCAGCCGGGACGCACCGCAGGCCGACCGATCAATAGCGCCAAACCGGCACTGAGCGGAAAAACGGCTGCGGCCCAGACGTCCTGCGTCCCGGTGATGAATACCGCAACGGTTGCCCCCGCCAGCAGTAAAAGCGACGGGATCAGGCTACGGTAAGGAAATTCTGCTGAGTCCACACTGGAGAGATACCCAGCCATCCCTTGTGGGGCGAGCCCAGAACTAGGTTCAAGCGCCTTCGACGGACTATGGCCAAGCCACGCACCCCCTTTTCGCGTGGTCGCCGACACCTAAGGCTGCAAAACGGACTCCAGCCTCATAAACAGTTTCGACTCGGAAGCGCGGTCGGTTTGAAAGATCTGCCGCTGGCAGCCATCGGGCGAGTCGGTCTGATCGTCCGGTATGGTGACAAGCACTCCATTGTTACTCCACACACCGGGAACAGCCAAGTTGGCCGCCCGAAAACCAGTCGTCGTCAGATTCGTGTCGTTCGTTCGGATGATGGCGATGATGGCAAGATGACTCGTGCTGACCACGGTGGTGGGAGGAACTCCATCGTTGTTGGTGGGACCGCTCGCTCCACCCACGGCATAAAGCGCAAGCGTCTCGGGAGTGAGCAGCGCACCGCCAGCCCATGAGGCGAAAGTGCTGCCAGCGGGCGTAGGCGTCGGTGTTGGAGCCGGCGTAGGTGCTGGTGTTGGCGAGGTACCGGGGTCAAAGACGAGGTCGAGGTTGTTGCCCAAAACTTCGACACCGATCAACCCGCCGCCTAGGCTGTTGGCCCAGCCCGCCGTGCCGTTGATCACCTGGATGTTCACATTGAACTTGTTGGTGGCGAATCCCGCGATGCCGTTGCTGGCGGTAAAGATAGTCCACCGGTAGCTCTGCGTGTTGTCGAAGTTGATGGCTGCACCGTCGGCGTCGGGAGAAATGCCCGACAAGGTCCGCAGGTTGATGTTGAAGCGATTGGTGTCGGAAAGAAGACCGAGGTGGAGCGACCCGGTGGAGTAGATGAGATCCCAACTGTTGGTTGCGCCAGCCACGCCAGCAGCATCATAAATCTGCCAGTTGTAGTTGCCGCCGCCGAGCCAACCGATATCACCGTTGATATGCAGCGTTCCTGGTGAGTTGCCTGGATCGAGCGTGCCGCCGTTCTCCACGGTCACCGCTCCCACCGTGCCACTGCCGCCGAGCGTGCCGCCGCCTTTGATGGTCACCGGGCTTGAAGCGATGGAACCATCGACGACCAGTTTGCCCGCCGCCACCCTTGTCGCGCCGGTGTAGGTGTTCACGCCACCGAGAGTGAGCACACCGCCGGAATCTTTCGTCACGCCGCCGTCACCGGAGATGACGCCGGAGGAGTTGCCGTCGTTCATCGAGACAATGCGTCCGCTGCCCACGGCGACATCGCCGCCATTGTAGGATTCGATCGTGGTACCTGCGGCGTTCACGTTGACCGTGCCGCCGGAGACATTGGTGATCGTGGTTCCCGTGCCCGAGACGTTCACCGTCGCCGTGCCGGAAACTGCAGCCACCGTGCTGTTGGATCCGGACAAGTAGGTCGTGCCATCGGTGAAGTCGCCGCCGGATATGGTGCCGACATTGAGGATAGTGCCGCCGTTGTTGGTCAGCGTATTGGCGATG
>JBAXCT010000026.1:0-14436 GCA_037141375.1 Chthoniobacterales bacterium
CCGGTGTCTCGCGCAACCCCCGCACCGCGGCGCCAGTGACGATCTGGCCGCCCATGGCGGCGATATCACCGCGCAGTGCATCACACACCGCGGCGTAGTCGACGATGCCCTCCTCCGGCACGTGCAGCGCGGCGACGCCCGCGGCGTGCGGTTCGATCGCGCGAAGCTCTTCTCCACCCAGCCACCGCAGGCCCTGCAATCCGTTGGCCTGCCCTCGGCTCTCGAGTTCCCGCAGGCGCGGCACCTCACTCCCGTCGACCGCGACCACGACCTTGCCGCAGATTTCGTGCGGGATGTTTTTCTCCTGGCAGTAGGCAGTCATCTCGCGGATCCCCTCGACAGCCATGCGCGCCTTCAGCGAACCGGGCTTGTAGTACAGCCCGGCGTGCAGCACCCCGCTGTTGTGCGTGCTTTGGTGCGCGCCGACGCGTGCCTCCTTCTCCAGCAGGGTCAAGCGGCTCACGCGCCCGCTGCGCAACAACTGCCAAGCGGACCCGAGACCGACCAAGCCGCCGCCGATCACCAGGGGATTTTTCGTCATTTGTCTCGCTCCGCCGTCGTCCAAACGAAAGGCGGCCCCGCAGAACTGCCGGGCCGCCTTCGTGGGAAGGTTCTGTCGGAAGCCTTACCGTTTCTTTCTCAGGAGCGGTAGTCCGGTGCGCTCGTTCTCCGAGACCTCATAGCCGTCCGGCAGGGCGTCGATCGCTGCTTCTCCGGGCACGCCCGCGAAGTAGTAGAGTGTTACTTCCTGTCCGCCGCGCAATTTCTGGAGGCGTTTATGGAGGAAGTAGGTTTTACCGCTTTTTTTGCTGATTGTGCTGAATGCCATGGTTAGTTTTTCCTTTCTGGTTGGGTGGGGTTCAGAAAAAAACCGGTCAGATGAGGCCGGCCTTCTTGAGAGTGGTATAGGCTCCGTTTTTGTTGATCGTCTTCAGGGCGCGCGCGGTCAGCTTCACTTTGATGAATCTCTTGAGTTCGGGGACCCATATACGCTTCTCCTGAAGGTTGGGCGTGAAGAACCGGGTCGTGTTGGCCGTGACGTGGCGGCCTACGCCGCCCTTCTTCTTGGCCATGCCTCGGCGATGGATGGTTGAGCCCTTGGTTGGTTTGGCTCCGGTTATACTGCAAGTTCTGGACATAATTTTTTGATTTCTCTGTAAGTCAGAGCTGATGTTGGTGGACGGAACCCTTTCCTTCAAGCATTTCCAGATCGGCGTCCACCATGATCTGGACCAGCTCCCGGAAGCGGACCTTCGGTTCCCAGCCCAATTCGCGCTTGGCTTTGGCCGGGTCGCCGATCAGGAGGTCGACCTCCGCCGGGCGCTCGTAGCGGGCGTCATGCTTGACATACTGTTTCCACTCAAGTCCCACATGGACAAAGGCTTGCTCCACAAATTCCTGCACCGTATGCGTCTCGTTGGTGGCCAGCACGTAGTCGCCCGGTTGGTCCGCCTGAAGCATCCGCCACATGCCCTCGACATACTCCGGCGCGAAGCCCCAGTCGCGCTTTGCGTCCATATTTCCGAGATATAAATCTTTTTGCAGACCCAGCTTGATCGCCGCCACTGCACGCGAGATTTTGCGGGTGACGAAGGTTTCGCCGCGGCGCGGACTCTCATGGTTGAAGAGGATGCCGTTGCTGGCGAAGAGCCCGTAACTCTCGCGATAGTTCACCGTGGACCAGTAGCCGAAAACCTTGGCGCATCCGTAGGGGCTGCGCGGCCAGAACGGCGTCGTCTCCGTCTGCGGTACATCCTGCACCTTGCCGAACATCTCGCTGCTGGAGGCCTGGTAAAAGCGTGGCTTCACGCCCGATTCGCGGATTGCCTCGAGGATGCGGATGGTGCCTACGCCGGTCACATCCGAGGTGTATTCCGGGATGTCGAAGCTGACGCGCACATGGCTCTGTGCGCCCAAGTTGTAGACCTCGTCCGGTTGCAGTTCGTAGAGCATTTTGGTCAGGCTGACCGAGTCGGAGAGATCGCCGTAGTGCAGGAAGAGTTTGACCCCGTTCACATGGGGATCCTGATAGAGATGGTCGATGCGGGCGGTGTTGAACGTGCTGGCCCGGCGGATGATGCCGTGGACCTCATAGCCCTTGGCCACGAGCAGATCGGCCAGATAAGAGCCATCCTGACCCGTGATCCCTGTGATGAGTGCTTTTTTCATGATTGCGTCGAGGCGGAGAGGGTAAGAGTACTTTCCTGCAGGGCAAGCAAACTTTCGATCCCGGCGCGACCTACCCGCAGCATTTCGAACAGGGCCTCCTCGCCGAAAGTGGCCTCCTCGCCCGAACCCTGAACCTCCACGAACTCGCCGGACTGCGTCATGACCAGATTCATATCCACCGACGCATCCTTGTCCTCCAGATAATCGAGGTCCAGGAGCACTGCGCCCCCGACCACGCCGACGCTGACAGCCGCCATGCGCTCCTTCAGCGCAGTCTGCTTGATTTTTCCCTCCGCGATCAGCTTGCGGCAGGCCAACTCCACCGCCACACAGGCGCCCGTGATGGCCGCAGTGCGCGTCCCGCCGTCGGCCTGCAGCACATCGCAGTCCACCCAAAGTGTGCGCGGACCGAGTTTCTCCAGATCCACCACCGCCCGCAGCGAGCGCCCGATCAGGCGCTGGATTTCCGTCGTCCGCCCGTCGAGCTTCCCGCGGGAAATATCACGCGCTTTGCGGTCGAGCGTCGCGTAGGGCAGCATCGAATATTCCGCGGTGAGCCAGCCGCCGCTCACTTTCTGGATCTGCATCCAGCGCGGCACCGCCTCGTCGATCGTCGCCGCGCAGACCACCTTGGTGTTGCCGAACGAAACCAGCACCGACCCCGCCGCATGCGGCGCGATGCCCGCCTCGAATGTCACCGGACGCAGTCCGTCCGCCGCCCGATCGTAAGAACGTTCCATCGCTGCATCCAAGGGCGCGTCCGTCCCGAAGGCAAGCGCCAAGCCTACGGTTCGATCGCGCGCCCCGCGTCCTTCGGCTTGCGCAGCAGTGCGATCATCACTCCCTGTATGACCAGTTCGTGCGCGGGAATGAGGTCCGGGTAGCGCGGATTCTCCGCGCGCAAAAACGGCCGGCGGTTGCGCACGAGGTAGCGCTTCAGCGTCGTTTCGCCGTCGATCAGTGCGGCGACGACATTGCCGTGGTTCGGTTCCCGCAGCTCGAGCACCACGATGTCACCCTCGAGGATATGCGCATCGGTCATGGAGTCGCCGCGCACGCGCACGGCGAAGGTGCGCGCCGTGCGCCGGATGTCGAGCGAGGAGAGGTCGGCGTAGACGCAGCCGTCGGGCCGCTGCTCGCGCGTGTCGGGAAATCCCGCCGGGATATCGCCGTAGATCGGGATGCCCTCGACTTCGCGCCGCTCGTCGCCAGTCAGCCGCAGTCCCCGCGCCGAACCAGGTTCGCGCTGCAGGAGTTTTTTTTGCTCCAGCGCGCGCAGGTGCGAGGCAGCTGCGTTCGGGCTGGCGAAGCCGAAATGTTTTTGGATTTCCCGCACCGTGGGGGGCAGGCCGTGGCGGGAACGGTGCTTGCGGATATAGTCGAGAACCTGCCTTTGCCTCGCGGTGACATTGCTGGACATACGTCCAGTATGAGAATCCTCCGCCCTTGGGTCAAGCTTCGTAGAACTTGCCTGCCGGGCAAAGTGGCGGTTTGCTGGTGATCCCGATGAACAAACCACTGGCCCTGCGACCCAAGGAAAGCCACCCGCTGCACGTGCTGCGGGAATTCGAAGTTTGGCCCGTGCCAATCAGCCCCAGCTTGCCCGATGCGTTGCGCACCCGCGTGCTGGCCGGATTGCCGCGCTTCGAACGCGCGGACGAAGTTCCCTGGGGCAAGGTGGCTTTGCGCTCGGACAAAGCGCTGCAGGAAATTTTCCACACCGACGACCACCTCGCGCCGGCCGATGTTCCGCGCCTCTGCTGCGGGCTGCCCGGCATCGGATCGTGCCTGCTCACCCGGCGCCACGAAGTTCTGGCCGAGTGGAGCTGGCCTCTCGACCTCGACCACGATGAGTTACTTCAAGCCGCCTCCGGTGCGATGGATCGCGCCGTGGAGGTCCGCGGTGCCGGTTGGGGTCATGCGCACGGACTCACGCTCCACCTCGAATCGGGCAGCGCCAGCCTCCTGCGCAGCGGCGCTTTGCAGCTAGTTGTCCTGCACGAAAAACGCGGCTTCGCCCCCGGCGTCCGCGAAAAATTATCCCTCGCCCTCGCCGCGGTGGCCGGCGCGCTCAAGGCCGCGCCTTGAACCACTCCTCGGGCAATCGCTCCGCCTTCGCGCCCGGCATACGGATGAGGGCCAGAGTTTGACTGCACGTGGCGAGCAGCAACCCGTCTTCGGGACGCACGATCTCGAATTCCACCCGGAACCTGACCCGGCTCAGATCTTTCACCCCGCCGCGCACCAGCAGACGTTCGCCGACCCGGCCCGGCGCGTGGTAGTCGATCTCTGTCCGCAGGACCACAGGATACAGCCCGGTCTCGACCATCCCGCGCAGCGGCATGCCCATTCGCTCCGCCATGATGGTCCGAGCCTCCTCGATGAACCGCAGGTAGGCGATGTTGTGGATCACGGCGGCGCAGTCGGTGTCGTAGAACATGACGGTCACCTCGTGCTCGATTTGGGGCAGTCCGGTCTGGCTCACGGCGGCGAGTTTGCCTGCGACGATTTTACGGCCAAGGCAAATTCGCTGCGGTTTCCGGTTGATCTCCGCGCCCTTCGGCCCTATTAGCGCGCTCGCCGAATGAAAGATTGGGACGTCTCCTCCGCCCTCGCGCTCTACAATGTCGAGCGCTGGGGCTCACCATATTTTTCCGTCAATGCAGCCGGCCACGTCGTGGCGCGTCCCGATGGGGACGCGTCCCGCGAGATCGACATGATGGAGCTCGTCGCCGAGGCGCGCCGTCGAGGGCTGTCGTTTCCGCTCACGCTTCGCTTCCAGGATTTGCTCCGGCACCGCGTGCACACCGTGAACAAGGCCTTCGCCGAGGCCATTGCCGGTGCGGGCTACAAGAATGTCTACCGCGGGGTTTTTCCGATCAAAGTCAACCAGCTGCGCGAAGTGGTGGAGGAGATTGTCGATGCCGGTGTGGAATTCCATTTCGGCCTCGAGGCCGGCAGCAAGCCGGAGTTGCTCGCCGCGCTCTCCGCACACACCGATCCGGAAAGCCTCATCATCTGTAACGGCTACAAGGATGCCGATTACATCCGCAACGCCATGCTGGGCCGCAAACTCGGCAAGCGCCTGGTCATGGTGGTGGAAAAAATCGAGGAACTTGCGCAGATCATGTCCATCGCCAAGTCGATGGGCGTCGAGCCGTGGATCGGCGTGCGCGTGCGCCTCGCCACCAAGGGCGCGGGCAAGTGGGCGACCAGCGGCGGCGAGGACGCGAAGTTTGGGCTCTCCACCGCCGAGTTGGTCGGGGCCAGCGAACTGCTGCGGCGCGAAGGCATGGCGCACTGCCTCAAACTGGTCCATTTCCACGTGGGCTCCCAGATTCCCGACATCGGCACGATCAAGCGCGCGGTGCGCGAGGCGGCCCGATTCTACGCGAAGCTGCACAAGCTCGGCCACGAACTCGGCTACCTCGATGTCGGCGGCGGCCTCGGCATCGACTACGACGGTTCGCGTACCACGTTCGACAGCTCGGTCAACTACTCGCTGCACGAATACACCCGCGACGTCGTCTCGGCCGTGCAGGAGGTCTGCGACGAGGAAAAAGTCGCACATCCGGTGCTGGTCAGCGAGGGCGGCCGCGCCATCGCCGCGCATCACTCGGTCCTCATCGTCGAGGCCTTCGGCTCGATCGAAAAAGTTTCCCGTGGCCCCGAGGTAAAATTCTCCGAGGGCGATCCGCCCCTCGTTCGGGACATGCTCGACATCTATGCGTCACTCGGGAGCAAGCACCGTTTGGAAAGCCTGCACGATGCGCAGGAAATCCGCGAAAAGGCCGATTCGATGTTCGGGCTTGGACTGCTCGATCTGCCGGTCAAGGCCAAGATCGAGACGGTCTACTGGCGCATCGCCGCCAAGATCGTTGAGTTGTTCCACGGGGTGCGCTACGTCCCCGAGGAGGTGAAGGATCTCGAGATTTCCCTCGGCGATCAGGTGATGTGCAATTTTTCCGTCTTCCAGTCGCTCCTCGACCACTGGGCGCTCGGGCAACTTTTTCCCGTCATGCCCATCCACCGCCTCGACGAGGTGCCCGACCGCCAGGCCACGTTGGTCGATATCACCTGCGATTCCGACGGCAAGGTCGCACGGTTTATCGACCTCCAGGATGTGAAGTCCACGCTGCCTCTGCACCGTGCGGAGGAGGGGAAGCCCTACTACCTCGGATTTTTTCTGGCCGGCGCCTACCAGGACATCATGGGCGACATGCACAATCTCTTCGGCCGCGTCAACGAGATGCACATCTTCCTCGATGAGGACGAGGACCACGGCTACTACATTGAGGAGATCATCGGCGGCAACACGATCGGCAATGTCCTAGCGCTCACCCAGTGGGAGAAGAGCGAGCTGACGCGCCGCATGAAGGTGCAGGTCGATGCCGCGATCAAGGAGGACCGCCTGAAACCGAACGAGGCCATGCGTCTGCTCGACGATTACGGCAAAGCGCTCGAGGGCTACACCTATCTCAACTGCTTCGGGGCGGGTTGATGTTCGGCAGAGGCCGGCAATTGTTTTACTGCCCGCAGGCCGCGCGGATCATCTGGACGAAAGCGGGTTCGGCTTTCTCCACCGTCGGCGCGGGGCCGGTCAACTTGAGGTAGACGTCGCCGTTCGGACTCTCGAGGATCGCGCCGACCAGCGCGTGTCCTGCGAGCGGGGTGGCCGCTTGGCCGGGCATGCCGCTCTGGAAGGTGCCGTGCGCATGGGCAAAGGTGACCGGCGTGGCGCCGATAGTTTCTTTCGCCGTGGCCGCGCCTTTCGCGTCCTGATCGCCGTCAAACTGGCCGAACCAGCGGTCGACATTCTGCTGCACGGTTCCGCCCTGGCCGGCGCCGAAGTGAAATACGGTGACGATCGCTTGGCCGCTCTCGCCGGTGCCCTCGGGCCCGGGGATGCGCAACTCGGCTTTGCGCATGGATGATGTGGGCGGCACGGAGAGCCATCCGCTCGGCACGGTGAATTGGAAATTCCCCGCAGCAAAGGTCGGCGCGTCGTCGGCCCGCGCGGTGACCGCGACGAGAGCGAGTAGGACCAAGCAGACGCGCATCGAGCGCATGGTTTAGCGTTTGCTGAACTGGAAGCGCTTGCGGGCTCCGGGGCGGCCGGGCTTCTTGCGCTCCTTCATGCGAGGATCGCGGGTCAGCAAACCGTTTTTCTTCAGCTCGGGGCGCAGATTCTCGTCAAGCTTGAGCAGGGCGCGCGCGATGGCGAGGCTGGCCGCGCCGGCCTGACCATTCACGCCGCCACCTTGGGTCGTGATCAAAAGGTCAACCGTCTGGGTCTGCCCGCTGATCTCCAGCGGACGCAGCACCGCGGTCTGGAGGGCGGCGGTCGGGAAGTAGTCGTTGAACTCGCGGCTGTTGACCTCGATTTTGCCGGAACCGGCTTTGAGACGAACGCGGGCGGTGGCGGTGCGGCGGCGGCCGGTGGCGGTGTGGACTTCGGACATGGTCAGGCGATTTTGAGTTCTTTTGGTTGCTGGGCGGTGTGCGGATGTTCGGCACCGGCGTAGACTTTGAGCTTGGTGAATTGCGAGCGACCGAGGCGGTTGTGCGGGATCATGCCGCGGACGGCGCGCTCGACGAGGAGTTCCGGATGACGCGCTTGGCGTTTCTCGAAGCTCTCCGATTTGTGGCCGCCCACGTAGCCGGAAAAGCTGGTGTAGATTTTCGCTGAGGGCTTCTTGCCGGTGACACGCACCTTGGCCGCATTGATCACCACGACGAAGTCGCCAGTGTCGCAGTGCGGGGTGTAGACCGCTTTGTTCTTACCGCGCAGAATGTCGGCAATCTTGGTGGCGAGGCGGCCGAGGATCTGGTTCTCGGCGTCAACGAGCCACCAGTTACGGTGGATTTCCTCGGCTTTGGCGGAAAAAGTTTTCATGGCAAAATTAGCCAAGCAGAATAGGAGAGACATGCGGCCAGTGTCAAAGAATAAAGCACTGACCTTTCTGTTGTTTCCGGTCAAGAGCCTAAACAGGAGCCGACCGGTGCTGCTGGCCTTGTGTCCATCGCCCCCCGAGCGTCTACTATCGCCCAGCCATGCCGAGCTTCCGCCACCCCCTAGCCAAACTCGCCCTGCTTCTGGCTGCAAGTCTGGCGTCTTTTCTTCTCTTGGAAGGCTTTCTGCGGGTCGCCGGTCTTTTCCAGCCACCTCACCTGCTGGAGATTCGCCCGCATGAAGGGCAAAAATATTTGACCATCAACCCGGCCTTTGCCCGCCTTTTTCTGCAACGTGCCGGAGTCCCGTCCCCGCCGCATCTGTGGGTTCCGCTGGAAAAACCGCAGGGAACGCGTCGTGTCATCCTCCTCGGCGAGTCGGCGGCGGCGGGTTATCCGATGGCCGATCTCCACCTCGGCCGCATGGTCGAGGCGCTTTGGCAGGCGCGCTATGCTGGCCAACCGATCCAGGTGATCAACCTGTCGATGGTTGCGGTGAGTTCGTCCGCCCTGTGCGAATTCGCGCGTGAGGCAATGGCGCTCGAACCCGATATGCTCGTGGTCTATGCGGGGCACAACGAGGCGGCCGGACCCGGCGGCCCCACGGTAAAACTCGGGCCGCCCGCCACCGCATCCGCGGGGCCTAGCCTGATCTCGTCTATCGGCCGCACGCGCGTTGCCCTTCTGGTCGGATCGCTCTTTTCCCGCCTCGGCGGCTCCGCCCCGCTGCCCGAGTGGCGAGGACTCGACGAATATTGCGGTGTGCGGATCGCTCACGACGATCCTGCGCTCGATGCCATGCGGCAAAAGACGGAAGAAAATTTCCGCGAGATCATGCGCCTGGGGCAGCAGCACGGGGCCAAGGTGCTTTTTTGCACTCCCGCCGTGAACCTCGATGACTGGCCGCCGTTGGAGAGCGATCCAGCCGAGGTTGGCGGGGTCGACGCCGTGCTCGCCGCGCAGGATGCCGGGAAAAGCGGCGGCTTCCGCTCCGCCACGCTCGTCTACGAGGCCGCGCAGAAGCGCAAGGCCGACGGCGACCTGGCTCGCGCTTGGCCTCTCTACCGCGAGGCCTGCGACCTCGACGAGCGGCGTTGGCGCGCTGATCGCGGCGTGCGCGCGCTACCGCAGAAAATCGCCGCCGGGGCCGGGTCCGATGTGATGGCGGTCGACGCCGACCGTTGGCTGCATGAGCTGAATCCATCCTTCACGACCGACCGAGAATTTTTCCTTGATCATGTGGACCTCGCCTGGCCGGGCCGCGTCGCGGTGGCGGAACTCATCGTCGACGGCATGGCCGCCCTCTGGGGGTTGGCTCCGCTGGAGCAGTCGGCCGATGCCGCTGGCGCTTGGTGGAGTAATTTTCCGGCCACGGAAAAGGACCTCGGGCGGGACCTCATGTTTACCGGGTACGACGAGCACGACATGTGGAGTCTCGCCGCGAAGTTGCTGCGTCTGGACATTATCGCCGACTCGCCGTCGCTCGCGACGCGCCGCACCGAACTGGCGGAAAAAGTCAAAGAGCTCAAGCGCCGTGCGCTGCTCGGGTGGGATACGTCGGACCTGGTGGTCGCCTACGAGCGAGCGCAACTGCAGAATCCCGACGATGCACTCATTCATTTCACCGCAGGACGCCTGCTCGGTTTGCGCGGCGAGGGCGTGCGTGCAGGGGAGGCCTTTGCCAAGGGTATGACCCTTCAACCCTACAATCCCGAGGCCAGACTCAACCATGCCGCCTTTCATATGACACGGGGCGACGCCGACTTGGCCCACGCTTCCTTGGCCCAGCTCAAAGAATACGATCCCGCGGCCACTGGCCTGACCAAGCTCGAGGCGACCCTCGCGCTGCGCGAAGGGGATTTGGCCGCTGGTGCCGGGCTCTTCAAAGCTCACCTCACCCAGTCTCCCAGCGATGCTGATGCCTGGGCCACGTTGGCGGAAATCCAGATGCGCGTGGGTGAATACGATGCCTCCGAGCAAAGTCGTCAGCGGGCCAAAGAGTTATCGACCGCGCGCTAGCAAGGGGCGTAAGGGTAGCTCACAAATCAGTTGACGCGGCGCCCTTCCTGCGGTCCCCTTGAGCTATTAGGCAGCCTAATCCGTCCGTGATGCAAACCTATCCTTCCAATTTTATCCTTGCCGCGCCTGAACTAGTGGGCGCTTCACCCTCCCGCCGATCCTGAATTTCCCCCGAGTCCCCACACAAAAACCCCGGTCCGGATCTTCCCGGATCGGGGTTTTTGATTTCTGGCGGAACGCGCCAATGAAGAGAACATCCTTGACCTGATGCCCATAGTCGCCTCTGGAGGCAGAACACAAAAAATTTGACAGCGCCGTCTGAGAGGAAGATTTTCTATTCTCCATCCTTGCATGATGTCTTCAACCTCCCGTCCGATCTCCGTCTGATGAAAAAGTCCTGCGCCATCCTTTTTGCGCTGACTTTCTGTGCGGTCCCGGCGCTGCACTCCGCTGCGGTGACCTACACGATGCAGACAAATAACTTCAACAGCTTGCAGACGGAGAAGAACAATATCCCGCCCTACGCTGGTACCTTCAGCAATAGCGCCACCGAGCTTGGTAACTATGCCAACGGAGGTTCTCTCAATAACACTCCCGGCGCGGCTGCCTTTGAGACCTTCACCACCACTGGCAACGGCAACACAGGGGCTGTGCGTGCGTTGCAAGTCGGCGACACGTTCGCCATCACGGCTTTCACGGCGGCCAACCCGAGTGCTGGCGGGTATCTGGGCATTTCTTTCCGTGACAGCACAAACTACGCCAACTTCTTCTCTTCGACGGACAACACCACGGAGGCCCGCTTTCAACTCGATAACACCGGCGGCTGGAAAATCTACAACAGCGGTTCGGCGGTTGACTCCAATCTGGGATCCGGGTCCGACCGCACGTTCACGATCAAAATAACCTCCGCCACGACCTTCGACGCTGTGGTAGGAGGCAACAGCTACTACAACCTTTCCATGGCGGCAGGCGGCGGAACCATCGATAGCTTCGCCATCTATACCTACGGCGACAACAACTCGAATTCTTTTTGGAAAAGTGCCTCACTCAGCGACTCGGGCACCGTCGAACTCGGCTACGCCGCCGCCAACGGCACGACCTTTTCTCCCGGTCTTGTCTCCGATGGTCTCGCCGCCAACAGCACTTCGTCCATCCGGACCAATGCGGTCAATATCGGCGGCGATGTCGGAAGTCAGGTCAACCTGACAAACGCCAACACCTACTCCGGCTCAACGACGGTCAACGCCAATGCCACGGCTGAAGCGCAGAATGCCAATGCCCTCGGCTCGACGGCTGCCGGCACCACCGTCAGCAGTTTCGGGGTGCTCAAACTTTACGGCGGGGCGAACGGAATTTCCTACGCCGCCGAAGCTCTCAACCTCAACGGCTTCGGCCGCGCTTATAGCGATGTCGCTGGCGATCAGGGGGCTCTGCGCAGTGTGGGCGGAACGAATACTTGGAATGGCAGCATCACGCTGGGCTCGAATACGCGGATCAATGCCGACACCGCGGGCTCCGCGGGCTCGCTCACCATCGCGGGTAATATTGCCGAAGGTGCCAATGTGCTCTATCTCGGCACTAAGGTCGGAAGCGAAGCAAACCTCACCATCAGCGGCATCCTCAGCGGCGCCGGTGGTTTGCAGAACGGAACGACGACTTCGCTCTTCAAGGACGGAGCCAATGTGCTCACGCTCTCGGGCCACAACATTTACTCGGGTGATACCCGAATCACCGGCGGTGCGCTGACCGTCGCGGCGGGCGGGTCGCTCGGCAATGGTGACTCGGATGTTTTTATTTCCAGCGGCGCCACACTCAACATCAACAACAGCGCCACCATTGATTCCGTGCAAGAGACAGGCAACCTCAACGGCGGCGTGATTTCCCTCGGGAGCGGCGCCACGCTGACCATTGACGGCGCCGACAAGGGCACGCTCTACCATAACAGTATCTCCGGGTCCGGAAATTTGGCGGTCGCCGCTTCCGGAACGACATCGCTTTCGCTCTACGGAACGCAGAGCTACACCGGTTCGACAACGGTCTCGGGCGGCAAAATTTCCACCGGCGTAGCGCTGTCCAGTTCGGGTGTTGCGATCGGCGGCACCGGAACTTTTGAAACCAGCGCGGCCAATATCCTCAGCGACACCGCGACCATGGCGATGACCGGAGGCACCTACAGCCTCGGCGGCGATGACACGATCGGCTCGCTCGGCGGTTCGGGTGGGTCCGTCGCCCTCGCCGCGAATCGTCTGACTGTGGGAGCGAACAATACGTCGACGACATTCGGCGGGGCGATCGGCGGAACCGGCGGCCTGACCAAAAGCGGCGCAGGCACGATGACCCTTTCAGGTGCGAATAATTATAGCGGCTCGACCGCAGTGGATGCCGGTCGCCTCAATGTGAATGGCTCCATCGCCTCGGCTGTCTCGGTGGCTTCGGGAGCAACCTTGGGTGGCTCCGGGACCATCGGCGGCGCGGCCAGCATCCTCTCCGGCGCCTCCCTCAGCCCGGGCAACAGCCCCGGCGTGGAGACTTTTTCCGGCGGCCTCACCCTCAGCACGGGATCGACGTTTGTCTGGGAACTCACCTCCAACACTGCAGCTCAAGCCAGCCGGGGAACCGCCTACGATGGTGTGAATGTCAGCGGAGGCACGCTGACGATCAACACAGGCGTCACGAGCAGCTTGGTTTTCAACGGGACCGGATCCGCCGTGGACTGGAGCGATGCCTTGTGGTCGGACAACCGCCGGTGGCTGGTCTTCGCCAACAGCAATGCCCCATCGCTCGGATCCACCCTCAGCGTTTTCGATAACCTCACCATCACCACAGACAAGAACGGGATGTTGCTTACCGCCGTGCATGTCGGGGCCGGTTTTAGTTGGACGCAAGTGGACTCTGATCTCTACCTGAGCTACGCGATTCCTGAGCCATCAACTTACGCACTGCTGGCGATAGCAGGCGTTGGCTTCGCGGGCTACGTCATTCGACGTCGCCGGCGCTGAAGCATCCGAGGTCTTCGCGCCATCCGATCTGGCTTCCGTCAACCGCTGCCTGTTGCGGTCGTTTTTATGGCGAGGGTTTCTTTGCTCTTTCGCGCAGGATTTCCTGCGCCTTGGGATGGCCGCCCTCGGCTGCGGTGCGGAGCCATTCCTCCGCCAATTCGCGCCGATCGGGGAATGTTTCGCCGGATAGGTAAAGCGAGGCCAGAAAAAACTGGCAGTCGATGTCCCCGCGCTCCGCGGCGGGCTTGACCAGAGCTTCCGCTCGCGCCTCGTCTTTGCTCAGTCCGAGTTCCCCCCGGCTGTACGCCGCGGCGAGTGCGATGATGGCGGGAACGTGGCCCGCCTCCACCGCGCGTTGGAGTTCGGCCAATCCTTCGCCGTGCTTTTCGGATTCGGCGGATCCGATTAGTAGTTGCGCCACCGCGTAGTGCGCGCCCGCGTTTCCCTGCGCGGCCGACTTGCGGGCCCATTCCAGAGCGCTTGCCGGATTCTGGGCCATCCCTTCGCCTTTCAGCAGTTTCATCGCGATCTGGTACTGCGCCTCGGCCGCGCCGGTCTCGGCCGCCTGTCGCATGTACGCGTACGATACGGTGTCGGAGACAGGCAATCCCCGGCCGCGTTTGGCCATGTCTGATAATTCCATCAACGCCTCCGGATCGTTCTTCTGCGCTGCTGCCTGCAAGAGATCCACCGCCTCTGCCCAGCGTTTCGGGTCCTTCGACTCGCGTGAATACATGATGCCGAGCCGTGCCTGTGCCCAAGTCTCCCCTTTTTTCGCCGCGTCCTCATACTCGCTACCCATGCTGAAGGCGGCGATCTGCGCCCTGGCTTTCTCCTTCGCCGAGGTGCGTGTGAGATCGACAGCGAACGATTTTTCCCGCAGCGGCTGAATTGCATCCGGAGAGTCGCCGAGGCTCCGTCCGGTCGGCCGCGGATCCAGTCCGGCATTCTTCTGCGCCACGGCCTGCGACCCTGTCAGGCAGGCTGCCAACAAACATCCAGTGGCCATAACGCGCAGATCCATGCGTGAAACCTAGCCCGAATATCGGCGGCAAAGCATGCAATATTCGCCCGGAGGATCGATCCCGGTCCATCGCGCTCAAAGCTGCCGCCTGGCATTGGCCAGCCCTTTAGCTTCCGCCCCTTGACTTATTTACCATTAAAAATACCATTGTACCATGACAACTACCATTGACCGGGCAGGGCGGGTTGTTATTCCCAAGCTCCTGCGCGATGCCCTCAACCTCGGTCCCGGTGTTGAGGTCGAGATCGAGTCCGAGCCGGGAGGCCTCCGGCT
>JBAXCT010000027.1:0-14382 GCA_037141375.1 Chthoniobacterales bacterium
GAGAGTGACGGCAGCGATGACAATCTGTCGTGGAACTGCGGAGCGGAGGGCCCCACGGACGATCCCGAAGTTGCGTCGTTGCGCTTGCGCTGCGCGAAGAACGCGGCGGCGTTGCTCCTGGTGAGCCAAGGTGTTCCCATGCTTTGGATGGGCGATGAGATGGGGCGCACGCAGCGCGGCAACAACAACGCGTATTGCCACGATACGGAATGGAACTGGCTCGATTGGAATCTGGCGGAGATCCACGCCGGACTGCTGCGATTTGTGAAACTTCTCGTCAACTTCCGCTCCAAACATGCAGGACTGCGGCGCGAAGACTGGTTCACCGGGCTCTACAACGCCGAGACCTGTCCCTCCGGCATCACGTGGCATGGCGTGGAACCGGGTCAGCCGGACTGGGGTGAGCGCAGCCACTCGCTCGCCTTCATGATCACCGGCGAACCCGACCGCGTGACCCACAAGGGTGAATTTTTTTATGCCGCTTTCAACATGCACAATGAAACGCTGGATTTCCGCCTGCCGCCGCTGCCGCCGGGCGCACGCTGGCGCTTGCTCGCGGACACGGCGAAGCCGTCACCCGAAGATATCCATAAGCCGGAGGACGCCCCGCTGCTCGGTGAAGCAGCGGCACTGAGCCTGGCGCCGAAAAGCACAGTCCTCTGCATCGCACGAAGAGAATGACCAAGCGTACCATCATCGCTTGCACATTTCTTCTCGTCCACGCCGGTGGTTGGGCGGGATCGGCGCGCGCCATCGAGCACGATCTTGTCCCGCTGGACGAAGTGAAGCCGCCTGCGCTGCCCGAGGTCCGCTACGCGACGCGCTACAATTTCACCGGCGAGAAGCTCTACCCGTTCCCGCGCCTGTGGCTCCACCGCCAGACGTGCCGTGCGCTGTCCAACGTGCAGGCCGATTTGCGCAAGGCCGGATACGGTCTCAAAATTTTCGACGCTTACCGGCCGCTCACCATCCAGTGGATGATGTGGAACCTCATCCGCGACGAACGCTACGTTTCCAATCCGGCGCAAAATCGCGGACGCCACACCCGCGGGACGGCGGTGGACGTCACGCTGGTCGATGCCAAGGGAAGAGAGCTGCCGATGCCGAGCGATTTCGACGACTTCACCGACAAAGCCCACCGGGACTATGCGGGGGGGACCGCTGCGGAGCGCGCGAATCGCGAAATCCTCGCCGCGGCCATGAGCAGGCACGGCTTCATCCCCTATCCTTTCGAATGGTGGCACTTCGATCTGCGCGGCTGGGAAAAGTTTCCCGTCCTCGACATTTCTCTCACGGAGCTGGCCCGCGGCACCAAAGTCACGGTTCGGTGTCCATAGCGCATTGCGCCACATGGCCACCACACCGCGCACTCCGAGGATCGTAGAGATCATCGGTGGAGGGTTGGCCGGCCTCGGCTTGGGACTCGGCTTGCGGCATCGCGGCATTCCGGTCCGCATCCATGAAGCGGGGCATTATCCTCGGCACCGCGTCTGCGGTGAATTTATCACGTCGCTGGATCCGGCCACGGTCGATGATTTGCAGCTCGCGCCGTTTCTGCGCGAGGCGAGACCGGCATCCGGTGTGATATGGCTGGCGCAGGAAAGGCAGGTCCTGCGGCATCAACTGCCGCAGCCCGCCCTTTGTCTCAGCCGCCATCGACTCGACCACGCCATGGCCGCACGCTTTGTCGAGGCTGGAGGCGAACTCCGCACCGGCTTACGGGCCGGGATGATGGCGCGTCCGGGGTTGGTCTGGGCAGGAGGAAGGCAGGCCGACACGACGTCACCATGGATCGGCATGAAGCAGCATGTGCGCGGCATCTCGCTGCGGGACGAACTCGAGGTTCATTTGGGCCGTCGCTCTTATGTCGGCCTCACAAGGGTCGATGAGCTGACGGTCAATGTGTGCGGACTTTTCCACCGTGGGAGCGAATCGGCAGCGCGGACGTTAGGTGGACAGCTCGAACGATCGGGACTGCATGAATTGGCGCGCCGGATCGCATCGGCGCAGCCGGTGCCGGACTCTTTTTGTGCGGTGGCCGGACTTGCTTACCGCGGCATGACCGAGAAGGACGGATCGCTCCGCCTCGGGGACAGTTTTGCCATGATCCCTCCTTTCACCGGCCACGGCATGACCGTGGCGTGGCAGGGCGCGGCGGCCGCGCTGCCGGTGCTCCAAGCGTGGGCGCGAGGCCACATCGAATGGGATGCAACCGTGGTCAAGATACGACGCGCGGTTGAAACGCGCGTCGGCGCGCGCTGCCGGCGGGGTCGGATCCTGCACGCGTGGCTGTTGCACCCACAAATGCCGCTCCTGGCGCGCCTGCTCTACAAAGCACGAATTTTTCCGTCCGGCCTGCTATGCCGTCTTCTGCACTGAGCTGTTCATGTTTCTCCACGCCCTAGCCACCGCAACGCCTCCGGCGACATTTTCGCAGGAGGAATGCCTCGCCATGGTGCGACGCGCACCAGACTACCACACGCGATTGGATCGTCGCGCCAGACTGACCCTGTCGCAGATTTTGCGGGGAGACTCGGGCATCGCGGCGAGGCAGTTCGCCGTGAGTGACGTGGAAAGGTTGTTTTCTTTCAGTGCGGACGAACTCAACGCCGAATTCCGACGGGCCGCACCTCTTCTCGCCACGGAAGCACTCGAATCAGCGCTCGACCGCGGCGGTATCGACCGCCGCGAGCTAGACGCCCTCATCGTTTGCACCTGCACCGGATACCTCTGCCCGGGTGTGAGCAGCTATGTGGCCGAGCAAGCTCGCTTGGCGGACGATCTTTGGTTGCAGGACATCGTGGGGCTCGGCTGCGGCGCGGCCATCCCCATGATGCGCGCAGCCAACGCGATACTTGCCGCCGACCCGCGCCGCACGGTGGCATGCGTCGCGGTGGAGATTTGCTCCGCGGCCTTCTTCCTCGACAGCGATCCGGGTGTTTTGGTCAGCGCGTGCCTTTTCGGAGACGGCGCCTGCGCGACCATCTGGCAGGGCCGTCCGGGTGAGGGCTCCATCCGATGCCACGGCTATGACACCATCCACCAACCGGCGCAACGGGATATGATCCGGTTCGAGCAGCGCGACGGCAAGCTGCGTAATCTGCTCGCCCCCTCGGTGCCCGCGCTGGCGGCGGCTGCGGTTGGCAAGCTCTACGCGCGAACCAACTCGGCAACGGCACCCCGCATCGCGCGGGTGATCTCGCACGCGGGTGGTCGGGATGTCCTCAATTCGATCGAAGCGGAGTTGCCCCAGCACGAACTCGACGATGCGCGGGAAGTTTTGCGCCACCACGGCAACATGAGCAGCCCCTCGGTTCTCTTCGGTCTGGAGCATGCGCTGGCTGCAGCGAAGCCCTCTGCCGAAGAGGACTGGTGGATGGTGTCATTCGGCGCGGGATTCAGCGCGCACTCCTGCCGAGTTTCGGCCGCCTAAAATCTGATGGGCGGAGGCTCAGGGAGAGAAACTTGGGGAAAATCAAACTCGACCGCATCCTTCACTCCCGCCGCTTCGGCCTTGCGGATTTCCGCCGGGGCGGCAGCAGCGGTGGCTTGCTCGCCGGGGGCGGCAGCGACGGCTTCCGCGACAGGAGCATCGGCGTTTTCGGCTCCCATGATAGCAGGCGTGATGGTGTTGTAAGGATCCGCGCCGCCGACCACCGGCGATGAGGAGACATTGATCGGCGGGATCTTGCTGAGGTCGACGGCGACAGCCGCTCTCGGCCACTCCCCCTCGGCGAATTCCTTGACGTAACTTTTAAGGCCACCCGCATGGACGCTGCACTGGTTTTTGGGAGCATAACCGACCCGCACATACTCATTGTAAGCGGTAGATTCGACCGGTTGCGCGTTTTTGGTGCGCAGCACGCCGAAGTGGTACTGCTTGGTTCCCCCTTCCTCCACGCATTTTTCCGTGGCCAGCTCACCGGAAACGGTGCAGATCTCGGATTGCTCCACGCTGACCGGAGTCTTGATCGGTGACGAAGCAAAATCCGCGCGCGAAGCGTTCATCACATCGACCCAGATAGGAAGCGCGAGATCCTTGCCGAAAGCGCCGCGATAAATCTGCCGCGGTCGGTCGAAACCAACCCAGACGCCGCAGGTGACAGCTTCGTCATAGCCGAGGAACCAAGCGTCGGTAAAATTGTAGGCCGTGCCTGTTTTTCCGGCTGCTCCGGCGACAGCCAAACCGTAATCGGACATCGCCACGCTGCCGGTACCGCGCGAGAGAACATCCGACAGAATGCTGTGGACTTGCCACGCGGTGCTGTCGGCCACCACTTTTTTACGCTCGCCCTGGTATTCGTAGACGACATCCCGATCAGCCTCCTCGATACGCTGGATGATGTGGGACTGCGCGGGCCGCGTTCCTGCCCCGGGGAACATGGTGTACGCCATGACCGCCTCCTCAAGGGTGAGCTCGCTCGAACCGAGGTAACTGTTGGCGTAGGGACGCAGTGGAGAGTCAACCCCGGCCTCACGCGCGAGCTTGGCCACCGCATCCAGTCCGGTTTGGAAACCGACCCGCACCACCGCACTGTTAGCCCCCTTAACGAGTGCTTCGCGTGCGGTGACATCCCCGTCGAATTCATTCTCGGCCGTCTCCACCCCCCATTCGCCGAGAATGCCAGCACCCCCTCCCAGACCCACCAGGCGGTTGTCCAAGGCCCAATCCTGCACAACGGTGCCGGGAAAGAGCCCCTTTTCGAAGGCCGCCGCGTAAACAATCGGGGCAAACGCCGTTCCGAGCGGACGCCTGCCCTGCACGCTGCGGTTGTATTCGCTGTGGAAAAAATCGCGCCCGCCCACCATGACGAGAATTCCCCCCGTCTTATTGTCGAGCGCCAGAATCGCGCCCTGCAGGTAATCGGGTTGCGGGGTATTGGCGTCACCCGTTTTTGCCGGATTCCCCATGTAGCGCTGTCTAAATTGCTCGTGGGTCTGGTTGGCGTAGCCGGGGCGCTTCTCCACATCGTCCAGTTTGCGGTTCAGCGCTTTTTCCGCCTCAAGCTGCATGGCCGGGTCCAGTGTGGTGTAGATGCGGAACCCGCCGTTCATCGCGCGATCGTACCCGAGCGAGTTGATGGCCTGCTGGCGCACGTAATCCATGGCGTAGGATTGCTTGTTCGGATCGGGTCGTCGGCGGACGACGAGAGGTTCGGCCACCACCTGCTTGTAAGCCGCGCTCGTGAGAAAACCCATCGAACGCATCTGCCCGAGCACGAAGTTGCGGTTGTCCTGCGCCGCCTGAAGATTGGTCCACGGCGAGAGACTATTGGGGCTTTTCAACAGCCCCGCGAGCATGGCGGCCTGCCCGGCGGTGATGGCCGAGGCGGGAACCCCGAAGTAGCCGCGGGCTGCCGCCTCGGCACCGTAAAGACCGCCGCCGAAGTAGACGCGGTTCAAATACAGCTCCATGATTTTTTCCTTGGACAAATTTTCCTCGATGCGGTGGGCGAGCGCGATCTCGAGCAATTTACGGCGGTAGGTGCGCTCTTTGAGGTCGAAGGAGTTTCTCGCCAACTGCTGCGTGACCGTGCTGGCTCCCTGGCGGATTCGGCCGGAGGTCCAGTTGGCAATGGCCGCACGGGCAACTCCCAAGTAGTCGACACCACCATGATCCCAAAAGCGCTGGTCCTCGGTGGAGACAACCGCCTGCACAAGCAGCTGAGGAAGTTTGTCATAAGGCACCGGATCGCGGTTCTGGATGAAAATTTTTCCCATCAATCCGCCCTTGCGGTCATAAATAAGCGAAGCCGACTCCATCCGTTCGAGCCGGGCGAGGTCGAACTGCTTTGCCATTTGGACGAACTCCGCCCGGACGAGGAGGAAAAGAATTGCCCCGACTCCACCGGCCGCAATCACGGCTAGGGCGGGAAAAAGGACGAACCAGCGCCAAAGGCGCCCTTTGCGGCGGTTCGGTGGTGCGGTCTCCCAAGAGTATTTGCTGCGTGGCATCGGGCCTCGGAGTGTTTTCCACAGAAAAGTCCTGCTGGCAACGACAATGGAGCGCTCCCGCCCGGACAACTGGACAACCAATCTACACCATTGCAGTCTATTTGCCAGCATGGCGGAACCGCACAGACCGCAGAGGCCCGTTCTCTATTGGGATCGCGACTGCGAATTCTGCCGCCGCTGGGTCGAGCGATGGCAGGCCGTCACAGGAACGAGGGTCGACTACCGGTTGCTGCAGGAAGCCTCCCCGGAGGTGATTGCGGCGGCGGGAGGACTTCCGCCGCAACGCATCGTTTTGGCGGAGGGCGATGGGTCGCTGAAAACGGGTGCGCTCGCCGCACTGGCCGCACTGGCTCCGGAGAGCGCTGGAGCCCGCGGATTGCTACGCGCATGCCAAGCCATTCCGATGGTTCACTGCACAGCAGAATCCGCCTACCGATGGATCGCCGGACACCGCGCGTTCTGCGCTCGCGCGACCAACTTGCTCTGGGGGTGCGATGTGCTGCCGCCGACTTACAGAGTTGCCGGGTGGATTTTCCCGCGCGCGATCGGTCTGGTTTTTCTTTGTGCGTTTCTCTCGCTCTGGGCGCAGATCGATGGTCTGGCCGGTTCGCAGGGCATTCTCCCGGTGGCGCAGGAGATGGAGGCGGTGCGCAATCACTGCCAATCCGAGGGTACGCCGGCCTCCGCTTTGCTCTATATGCCATCGCTGCTGTGGCTCGGCGCCTCCGACGCGCAAATGCAGACGTGGCTCGCCATCGGGACGGTGGCCTCGCTCCTGCTGCTGGCCGGTGTTTTCCCCGCTTGGTCGGCACTCGCGGCGTGGGCCGTTTATTTATCGTTTGCCGCGGCCGTTCCGATGTTCCTGAATTTCCAATGGGATGCGTTGCTGCTGGAGGCCGGTTTGCTCGCCGTGTTCTGCGTTCCCTGGTGCGCCTGCCTGTCTCGGGCGAGAAGCGAACCGCCCCGACTCGGGCGGATGCTCGTCTGGTGGCTGCTCTTCCGCCTCATGCTCGAGTCGGGTATCGTAAAACTTTACGGATTCAACGCCGCGGGAAGGAATGCGTGGCTCGATGGTACGGCACTCGATTTTCATTACTTCACCCAGCCACTCCCGGTGTGGACGAGTTGGTGGTGCGCACAGTTCCCCGCATGGTTTCAGCGCATCTCTCTGGCCATCGTCTTTCTGATCGAGTTGGTCCTGCCATTTTTCATGTTCGGGCCGCGGCGCATGCGCATGACGGCGTTCTGGGGATTTGCCCTGCTCATGGTGCTCATCATGGCCACCGGGCACTACGGATTTTTCAACATTCTGACACTCGCCCTCGGCGTCTGCTTGGTCGATGACGCTTCCTGGCCGGGATGGCTGGGTGGCGCTTTCTCCACAGACCCGACAAAATCCACGTTCTCATCCGCCACGCTCAGGATGCAGAAAAAACTCCTCCCGTATTTTGCTGCCGTCATCTTCGTCGTCACCGGGATTCTACTCCTTGTCGTTCTGCGCGTTTTGCCGATGGCGTGGGCCGCTCCCGTGGCTGGGCCTCTCCTCTCGCTGCGGAGCACCAACTCCTACGGACTGTTCAGCGTGATGACAACGGAAAGGCCGGAGATTACGATTGAGGCCAGCGCGGATGGCTCGCATTGGGATCCGTATGTTTTTCGCTACAAGATGGACGCAGCCAACGCAGACCTGTCCTTCATCGGTCCGCATATGCCGCGCCTGGATTGGCAAATGTGGTTCGCCGCCTTGGAATTCCGTGAACGGAAGCACCCCCCCGCGTGGCTGATCCCCCTCATAATGCGCCTGGAGGAGGGGTCGCCCGGCGTCACAAGCCTGCTGAACACGAAAGCCGCGTTGCCGAAAGCACCGCGTTTTTTTCGGCTGCGGCTTGACCTGTTGACATTTTCCACGCCAGCCGAGAAAGCGGCCACGGGTCAAGTGTGGCAGGCGCGCGCCCTCCCAGAATACACCATCCAAGGAACTCTGCCTCGCAAGTTGGAACCCTAAAAGCTCAGCGTGCCTCGGGTGCCTGCAATCCGACGAGCCCGGTGGCGTAACCAGTCATCTCGAGGTAGCCTCGTCCCGCCAAAGGTTTTGCTGCGCGCGTACCCTGCGCCCGCATGCTGCCTTCCCAATAAGCCACCGGCTTGAGGACGAGTTCCTGCCGGTCAAGCGCCGGCGACAGATCCACCTCAAGATCGAGCTTCGGAATGCGCACCCGCCACTCCACCGGATAGGCCGCGCCGGTCTCGGCGCTTCGCCAGACGCGACCGGGACGCAACTCAAAGTCCTGGTTTTTTACCGGAACCACGCTTCCGTCGGCCCCAACCCAAGTCCCGTGCGAATGGGAATCGCGCCCGCCCTCCTTAAGACGAATTTGGAAGAGCATGAGCTCGCTTCCGTCATCGAACTGCAGGCTCAGCCAATCCCATCCCGTCTGGTTTTCGGCCAGTTGGTTCGTGGCCCACTCCTGATCGAACCAGGCCTCGCCGCTGACCTCTTCCTCGTCAGGTCCGCGCGACAACTTTCCGCGAGCCTCCATGCGCGTGAAGGAATAATAATGAGACCCGCGACCGGCACCCTCCGACTTTTGGCTCACGCCCCGCTCGCCGTGGAAAACCGGCGGCTTGCCCGCCCGGAGATCCAGGACCAAACGCAGATCCCCTTCCCCGGCCCGGAGCGAAAAACTTCCCGCCCCGTCTTGGCGCAGTTCCCAGTCGTCGATCCACGCGATCTTCGCACCCTCCGAAAAACCCGCCTCACCGAAAGCCCCTCGCGACACTTTTTGGGCGAAGCGGAAGCCACCTCCCTGCACGTCGGTCACCGCGAAATGGGCCAGCTTGATGTCCCTCGGTGCAAAACGGGTGCGCACCTCCTCGCCTCGCCGCACGCCCTGCCGGAAAAAAGTGAGCTGGAAACCGAACTCGCGCCCGCGGTCGGACTTGAGATTGCCTGTGACATACCACCACTCGGTTTTGAACTCCGAGTGCGCGTGATGATCGCGCGGAAATTCGTAAACCCAATCCGGCAATGCCTCCCGCCATGGGGACGCAGCGAAGGCCGGAAAAGCCGCAAGCAGCGAAAGACCGAGAAGCCATGGTTTCATGAGGGTTTGTCAGAGTTTTCGAGAAAATATATCGGGAAACGGTGAGTTGAAACCAGCACGGCGCAAAAGGCAAACTGCCCGCGCCCGGCGTTCTAGGTTGCGCCCGCCCGTCAGCGTGGCTAGTCTTTCGCCTTGTCCTGCCGCAAAGCGGGGCCAGCCACACTATGCAAATACCTCTCTTCACCCGCATTCCTTGGGACCGGGTTAACTGGACCACCAGTGTGTTTATCGCCGTCATCAACACCCTGGCCGTCACGGCCGCACCACTCTATGTTTGGCACTACGGTCTGGACTGGTTCCAAGTGGGGCTCTTCCTCTTTTTCTACATCGCGACCGGGCTGAGTATCACTCTCGGCTACCATCGTCTCTTTTCGCACCTCTCCTTCAAGGCGAAGGAGCCCGTCAAACTCGCCACCTTGGTTTTCGGTTCATGCGCCTTTGAAAACACGGCCTTGGACTGGTGTTCGGATCACCGCACGCACCACAAGCATGTGGACCATGATGACGATCCTTACGACATCACCAAAGGTTTCATGTGGGCGCACATCGGGTGGCTGTTGCTCAAACTCGGACCCGAGCAACCGATGGACAACGTCAATGACCTGAGGCGCGACCGGCTCGTAATGTGGCAGCACCGCTGGTGCATCCCGATGGCTTTCATCGTGGGCTTCGGGGTACCGATGCTACTCGGCTTCCTCTGGAACGGACCCGCTGGGGCGCTCGGTGGATTTTTGCTCGCCGGTGTCTTCCGAGTCTTCGCCGTGCAGCACTCGACATTTTTCATCAATTCGCTCTGTCACACTGTTGGCAATCAGCCCTACTCCAGCCGCTGCAGCGCGCGCGACAGCGCGATCATGGCCATTTTCACCTTCGGCGAGGGTTACCACAACTATCACCATGAGTTTCAGCACGACTACCGCAACGGCGTGAAGAAAACGAATTTCGACCCGACCAAGTGGACCATCTGGACACTGGAAAAGCTCGGCCTCGTCAGCGACCTTCGCCGTGTGCCGGATGAAAAAATCCTGCTCGCCGAGATGAACGAAACGCGCCGCCGCGCCGCGGCCCAGTTCGAGCAACGCGAGAGCATCGCCGCCGTCTTCGGCCACCAGATGCACGACATGTTCCACCACCTCAGCGAACGCCTCACCGCGAACTACGAGGCGTTGGAGAAAGCCACCGCAGATAAAGTCGAAGTTTCCCGCCAGGCCATCGAGCGCTGGCGCAGGGAGACGAGAGAGTTCGCCGCGCTGCTTTCCGATCTCGATCGCCGTCTTCCCGCCGCCGCTTAGATCTCGATTGTCTGACCCGTCGAGGGAACGATCACTCCGCTCCGCGGGGAGACCCTAGGGATTTCACGAGCGAACCAAGTCACCGCCGGCGGGTCGCCGTGCACCAAGACGACCTTGCCCGGTTGCACGCGCTGGACGTAGGCGAGCAGGCTGTCCCTCGTCGCATGGGCGCTCAAGGTGAACTGCTCGACCTTGCACTGGCGGCGCACAGCGCGCTGGCGGCCGTCGATCACCAGCTGGTCGCCGGGTGCAGAGGCCCGCAATCGCCCTGCCGGTGAGTCGGGGTCCGAATAGCCGACGAACATACAGTGCGCCTGAGGGTTCTCGAGAATGCGCGGGGCGATCATGTTGGACAGCGTGTTTTCCGTCATCATTCCGCTGGAGACGGCGTAGATCGTGCGCGGCACGATGGGCAGCTTGTGCATGTCGCTTCCTCCCACCACCTCCATGGGCAGGCAGGTGGCGAGCTTGAGATCACTGTGGTAGCGGGGAGCGCTTCCGCGAAGACGGTCGGTCACCGAGGTAACCTTCGCGCCGAGACCGCCCACGTAGAGACCGAATCCACCGCGCAACGCACCGCTTTTGCGCGCGCCATGGAGCAAGGCGAGAAGCTCCTGACTTTTGCCGAGGGCAAAAACGGGGATGAGAATGGGAGCGCCTTCGTCGAGGGCCGCTTGCAGGGTGGCGAGGAAACGCGCCTCCTCCGACTTGCGCGTGAACCCCTCTGGAGAGGGACTGTCGCCCCTCGTCGTCTCCATGATAAGGACATCAATATTTTCCTCCGGAAACCGAGCCCCACGCATGAGGGTCTGGTCCTCAAAATTGACATCGCCGGTGTAAAAAATACGCCGCCCTTCCGCGCGCAGCGAAACCCCCGCCGATCCGAGAATGTGGCCGGCATCGAAAAGCTCGCACGTTACGCCACTCCCTTCGGCCGCACGCTCGCTGGACAAATCGAAACGCGTCTGCAAGCTGACAACGCGCCACTCCGACGCGATGCGCTCGATCTCCCGGTGCGAAAAAAGTGGATACTCGGGCAAAGACAACTCCTCGCGCTGGCGCATCATGACATTGACCGAGTTGTGCAGCATGACATCGGCGATAGCCGCGGTCGCCTCGGTCATGAAGACGGGGGCGTTGGGACACAGACGCATGGCCAGCGGGAGGCAACCCACATGGTCCTGATGCGCGTGGGTCAGGATGAGTGCATCGAAACCCTTTCCGCCGAGTGCGGCGAAATCGGGTGTGGCGGCGCTTCCAGCCGCGCGAGGGTGCATGCCCGCATCAAGCATGATGCGGCAACCGTCCGCCTCGAGCAGGTAGGAGTTGGCGCCTATTTCTTCGGCGCGGGTAAGATTGGTAAACTTCACGATGGCGATTGTTTTGCCGCGAGCCATCCCGAGGCATCGGCTATGCGCCCCAGCGCCAAGCCTGCAACAAGAGAAAGCACCGAAGGCGCAAACGGCAACAAAATACCGAGGGAGACGAAAATGCCCAAGGCGACCAACAGATAAACCAGGACAGAAAATATGCCTGCCATCAGCGTGGTTGCGGAACGACGCCGCGACGGCCCGATGGACAGCAAAAACGAGATACAAGCCAGGACGGTAGTATACCAAGTTCCCGGCAGGATGAACAGCGATCCGTGACGGATCGCCTCCCAAGACTGCGCCCAGAGTTCGCTCGGCGTCACCGCCGTCTCCCCCTCCTGCGCACGTAGGCGCGGCATGTCGGATGTTGCCGGAACGAGGACAACCAAGCGCCCGCGCAAGGGAGGACTGCCACCCTCGCGCTCGAATTTTTCCGAGGCCACAAAAAGGTCGCTCATGGTCATGATCAGCGGTGAGAAGTCCGGGAAAAAGCGCGCCTCGCCGCGGGAATCCAAGGGCAGATTTTGGTTGGGCGAACGCAAACCCCCGAACCCGACCGTGACTTCCGAGAGGCGACTGCGCTGGGACGCCGTCCAGGCGAGTGCGAGGAATGATGCCACCGCATGGTCGCCATTGCGACCGACCAGCAGAATCGAACGCGGACCCGCCACACCGGACGGAGTCGAGACAAATCCCCGCGTGAAACGCGCAGTGGCCGGACCGGCCAGTCCGGGAATATCCCGCCACCCGGCCCCGACCGGGCCGGTCAGCGGCGTCCAACCGGAGCTTGGCGGACTCTGCAACGCGTAGCCTCCAAAGACAGGCGTTTTTCCGGCAGCCTCGATCATGCGCCCGGCATTATCCGGCAGTCCCTCGATGCCTACGGCCACCGCACCCACGTGCGATGCGGCGCGCGCGAAGAGGGCCCCGTCCAAAACGGCCATTTTGCGCGAGCCGGACAACTCGGATGACTCGTCATCGTAAAGCACGAGCGTCAGGGCAGGCAGTTCAACGATCTTGCGCGCATTGGCTGCCAGCCAAGAAACAAAGACACGCTCTACGGGATCAAAGGTCCCCCGCAAAACTTCGCCCTGCAGCCAGAAAGCGAGAACCGAAAGAACGCCCAGCATGAGAACGAGCACCGGCTTGTTCATGGCGAAGTCTCCGCCGCCAATTTTTCATAGTGTCCGACAAGCGCCTCCAGATGGCGTCCAGGGCGGAACTTTTCCTGCCAGACTTCACGCGCCCGCCGCCCCATCGACCGCAGCCGGTCCGGGTCACCAAGCAACGCGAGCACCGCAGCACGAAAAGCCAAGCGCTTTCCGAATGGCACGCAAACTCCCGTATCATCATCCGTCAGCCACTGCCGGATACCCTCCGTATCGAAAGCGACCACCGGCTTGCCATGGGCCATCGCCGCGAGGCCCTCTAGGCCCAGAGGCTCATTCCACAAAACAGGGAGAACCACCATGGTCGCTTCGCGATAGAGCAGAGACCACTGGCTCGGCGTGGGCTCGCCCACGATACGCACGCGGTTTCCCAATCCGCGGCGACGCACGTGGGACTCGAGCATTTCCTTTTCGCTGCCGCCACCTGCGAAGATCAATTGCACATCGCCGGGCAACTCCCTCACCATGCGCACAATCATCCACACGCCCTTGTGTCCGAGCAAACCGCCGACATGAAGAATGGTCCGCACGGACGAACTCGGTCCCGCCTCCGTTGGAGGAATGACCGGGGCGTAAAGCGGCAGGCGCATCATGCGGTCCGAGGAGACTCCGTTGATCTCCAGCTGGCGACCTACAGCGTCGCTCATGTACTGTACGCCTTGGAGGGAGCGGAGCGCCGGGAGGCTTCTCGTGACCGAGCGGTAGCGGAGAAAGTTGACCGCCGGATTGGCGGAACCGCAGCCGCGTAGATGGTGGGACAAGGTACAACCGCGGCCGTGCGCGCGTGTGCAGGGTTCGGGAGGATGGTCGAGCGTGAGACGCCGCCCGGAGCAGTAAAAGTCGTGGTTGTGAACAAAGCGTACAGTCGGACGCCGCTCGGCCAGCCAGCCGTCGAGCAGGGTATTGCCGACGCCGTGCAATTGGATGACGTCGGGGGAAAAATCCTCGAGGATCGCCTCGAGGCGAAGCGCCTTCTCATCGCGCGGGAGAAGCCGGTAATCGAGGTCGTCGTAAATGTAGCCGGTGCCCTCGAATTGTCCCCCTTCGCGCGCATGGACCAGCGCAATCTCATGGCCGGCGGCCTTTAGACGTCGTGCCATATCGATCGCGATGCGGTTCATTCCGCCGCCAAGAGGCAGGGCCGATCTGTTGAAAAATAAAATTCGCATCGTCAATCCCCCTCCGCGAGGAGGCTGCGTGCATGCGCCAGTGCGGAACCGCTGTCCTGCCCGCCCAGCATGCGGGCCAGCTCGCGCTCGCGTTCGCGGGGACCGAGGGCCTCCACCGTCGTCACGGTGCGCTGCCCGTCATAATTTTTGCCGACCGCAAAATGCCGTGCGGCGGCCGCAGCCACCTGCGGAAGATGGGTGATGCAAAGCACCTGATGCGTCTTGGCCAACCGGCGCATCTTGCGGCCCACCTTCACCGCCACCTCGCCGCCGACGTTGGCGTCGATCTCATCGAAGACGAGCAGAGGCACACTGTCCTGCGC
>JBAXCT010000028.1:0-13954 GCA_037141375.1 Chthoniobacterales bacterium
TCGCAAACCGAGCTGTCGCAGACCCAGTCGGAGCTGCCCAGCTTGGAGAACACGCTGCAGCAGGCCAAGAACGGACTGGCCCTGCAGTTGGGCCTCCCGCCGGCCGCGGTCGGGCCGCTCCTCAAGCCCGGATCCCTGCCGGTCGCTCCCGCCAAGATTGTCGCCGGTATTCCGGTCGATCTGCTGCGCCGTCGCCCCGACGTCCGTCTGGCCGGCCTTCAGGCGGCCTCGCAATCCGCCCTCATCGGCGTGCAGGTGGCCAATATCCTCCCCGCGTTTTCGCTCAACGGCACCTTTGGTTACGGCACGCAGGGGAGCACCTACAACTCACTGGCCAACATTTTCAACTGGCAGAACGCCATCGTATCCAGCGGGGCCTCCTTCACCATGCCGATCTTCAATTACATGAGGTTGGTCAATAATGTGCGTGTGCAGAATGCCGCCTTCCAGTCGGCCGTGCTCAGTTACCAGAACACCGTGCTCAGCGCGCAAAAGGAAGTGGAGGACGGCCTTTCCGCCTTCTCCACCGGCCAGCAGAGCACCGCTTTCCTGCAGACTGGCGTGGCCTCCTCCAAGATATCGACAGACCTTTCCATCGAGCGTTACAAGGCCGGTCAGACCGACTACACGACCGTGCTCACCTCCGAGCAGCAGCTCATGAGCGTCCAGAGTTCGCTGGTCAGCTCGCAGGGAAATGTCCTCCTGGCCCTCGTCTCGGCCTACCGCGCCCTCGGCGGCGGCTGGCAATTGCGCGAAGGCCGGGACGTGATTTCCCCCGTGGTCAAAAAAGAGATGGAACGCACTTTCTGGTGGGGGAAGATGATGAATCGCAAGAAGCATCTTCCCGAAGTCTCTCCGGAGGACGAACCTGTGACCGCCCCCAATCCATGACCGATCGACTCAAGCCGTCCCGCCGCCGCATCTTCTTGCAAACCATGCTCCAAGTGCTGGCCGCGTCGCTCTGCGCTGTGATCTTCGCGGCCTGCGGAAAGCACGAGGCTATCAAGGAACCGGAGACCCGGGTCACCGTGGCCCACCCGCACATGGCTGAGGTTTCGGAGCACATCGATCTGACCGGCACCGTGGGGGCGTTCCAGAGCGTGACGAATGTCGCTCGCGTCTCCGGGTATCTGGAATCGATCGACTTTGCGGACGGCAGTTTCGTCAAGAAGGGGACGCTCCTCTTCAAAGTCCAGCAGGAGCAATACATCCAGGATCTGAACCTTTACCAGGCCAAGCTCGACTATTCGGCCGCGGAGTACAACCGGCAGGCGAAGTTATTCGAGAAGAACGCCACCTCGCAGAACTCCGTGCAACAATACCTGTCCGAGATGAATCAGGATCAGGCCAATGTGGCCCTGGCCAAGCTCAACCTCGAATACACTACGGTCTATGCACCATTCGATGGACTGCTCGGCGAACACATGGTGGATGTCGGCAACATGGTGGGGGCCAACGCCGCCATGCCCACGGCCATCGTGACGATCGAACAGATCGATCCGATCTATGTGAATTTTTCGATCAACACGCGCGACGCACTCCGACTGCGGCGGATGATGGAGGCGGCTGGTATGGCCATAAAATCGGGTGTCAACACGGCCCCCGTGCTGGCGCAGCTTGAGGACGAGACAGATTTTCCCCACGAGGGAGTGCTCGACTTCTCGAACAACGGGGTGGACACCTCGACGGGCACCATCCAGCTGCGCGGCATTTTTGCCAATCCGCAGAAACTTCTTTTCCCCGGGCTGTTCGCCGAGGTGCGCATCCCCCTGGGCCCGCCTCAGCCCAAGCTTGTCCTGCCCGAGAGCGCCGTGCTCCGCGACCAGGAGGGCGACTATGTATTCTCCGTCAATGACAGCGGCGTGGTGGAGAGGAAAAGCGTGGTCAAAGGTCCTCTGCAAGGCACGGACCGCGCCATCGAGCAGGGCGTGGGTGAGGGGGATCGCATCGTGGTCAACGGCATCCCCAATATCCGTGTCGGGCAGAAAGTCCAAGTGCTGATGGCCGAACCCGCCGCCCAAGAGTCTCCTCCGCCGCAGCCCCCGACCCCTTAAATTATCTCCGCCTCCCTCCGCTGACCGGATGTTTTCGCAATTCTTCATCGAGAGGCCGGTCCTTTCCAACGTCATCGCTCTCGTGATGATGTTTCTGGGCGGGATCGCCCTCGTGGTTTTGCCTATCAGCCAGTTCCCGGCGATCACTCCGCCCACCGTTGTCGTCACAGCCTACTTCCCGGGAGCAAGCGCGCAAACCGTCATCGACAAGGTCGCGCTGCCGATCGAGCTCCAAGTCAACGGTGTCGCCAGCATGCTTTACATGCAGTCGAGCTCGACAGACAACGGCCACTATACACTCACCGTCTCGTTCCAGATCGGCACCAGCCCCGACACGGCCCAGGTGCTCGTGCAGAACCGTGTCAATGCGGCGCTTGCCCAGCTTCCCGCCGAAGTCCAGACGCAGGGTGTCGTGGTCGAGGCGAAGTCCACGGACATCCTGCAGCTCATCACGCTCGAGTCCTCCGACCCCAAGTATGACGGCCTGTTTCTCAACAACTTCGCCACGTTGAACCTCCAAAACGAGCTGACGCGGATTGACGGGGTCGGCGGGGTGACCGTCTTCGGCGTGGGCGAATACAGCATGCGCGTGTGGTTGAACCCCCGCCAGATGCAGGCTCGCTCGCTCGTTCCGTCCGACATCGTCTCAGCCCTGTCCGATCAAAACACGGAGGTCACTGCAGGCCAGATGGGAAGTCCTCCCGCGCCGGGGATGCAGGCCTTCCAGCTTACGGTCAATGCCAACGGCCAGCTCGACACGGTCGAGGAGTTCGAGGGCATCATCGTGAAATCCTCGACGAACAACGGCGGACAGATCACGAGGCTGCGGGACGTAGCCAGGGTGGAGCTCGGGTCGGTGTCCTACACGCAGTTCTCGCAATACAACCACCGGCCCACGGGCGGCATGGCGATTTACCAGCGGCCGGGATCCAACGCTTTGGACACCGCGAAAAAGGTGCGGGCCAAGATGGAGGAACTCTCCAGCGCCTTCCCCAAGGGCATTTCCTATTCCATCCCGCTCGACAACACCGTCTTCGTCAAAGAGTCCGTCAACGAGGTCTTCAAGACGCTCGTCGAGGCGGGCCTGCTCGTTCTTCTCGTCATCGTGGTCTTCCTGCAGGACTGGCGCGCCACCCTTGTTCCCGCCACCACGGTTCCGGTCACGATCATCGGCGCCTTCGCCGGCATGGCGGCGATGGGATTCAGCATCAACACGCTCACCCTTTTCGCCATCGTTCTCTCCATCGGCATCGTGGTCGATGATGCCATCGTGGTGGTCGAGGGAACGGCCAAGCATCTGGAGCTCGGCAAATCTCCGAAGGAGGCCGCCATCGCGGCCATGCAGGAGCTTTTCGGGCCCATCGTCGCCGTGACGCTTGTCCTCATGGCGGTCTTCCTGCCGGCCGCTTTCCTGCCGGGCATCATCGGCCAGATGTATCGTCAGTTTGCACTGGTCATCGCGGTCACCGCGCTGATCAGCGGGATCAATGCGATGACGCTCAAGCCGACACAGTGCGCGCTGTGGTTGCGGACGCCGGACCCGCATCGCGTGAAAAACATCTTTTTCCGCGGCTTCAACCGCATCTACGACTTTATCGAGCAGCGGTATGTGGCGCTCATCAGCCGCATGGTCCGGCGCAGCGGCCTGATGACCCTTCTGGCTCTCGGGCTGGTCTGCCTCTCCTTGATCGGTTTGGCGCGGACCCCGACCGGCTTCCTGCCGAGCGAGGATCAGGGCTACGTCGTCGTGGCTGTCCAACTCCCCGATGCCTCCTCGCTCGACCGCTCGCGTTCCGCCATGGAATCCCTGGCCGCGGCCATCGGCCAAGTGCCCGGAGTGGCGGAGACCAT
Source organism: Chthoniobacterales bacterium (assembly GCA_037141375.1). GTDB lineage: Bacteria > Verrucomicrobiota > Verrucomicrobiia > Chthoniobacterales > JACTMZ01 > JACTMZ01. The sequence goes on from JBAXCT010000028.1 coordinate 3,906, forward strand.
CGTGATCGGCGGAAGCGGATCGTCGCCGATCGACAGCAGTGCCGCGCTCTTCAACTCCGGCGTGATCTATGCCGTGCTCAAGCCGTTCGAGGAGCGCAGGAAGGATGGTGATATCGCGGCCATTCATGAAGGCATCATCCGGGCCGCGGCCCAGGTCCAGGAGGCGAACTGCCTGGTCATGCTGCCGCCCCCCGTCCCCGGCTTGGGCATTTCCGACGGCTTCCAGATGCAGGTCGAGCTGACCGACGGCACGTTCGACTATGACAAACTCGACCGCATCACGCAGCAGATCGTCGCGGAGGCCAATCGGCAGCCCTCGATCAAGTCTGCTCTCACTCCGTTCCGGGCCGACGTTCCCCAGCTCTCCCTCAAGCTGAACCGCCGCCAGGCTGAGACCTACGGTGTCTCGATCGGCGAGGTGTTCGACGCGCTGCAGACCTATCTCGGGTCGACCTACGTCAATCAGTTCACCAAGTTCGGCCGCACGTTCGATGTCTACACTCAAGCGGACGCCCCGTTCCGCATGGATGCCGATTCGATCAAAAAATACACCGTCATCAATGCGAGCGGGGGTATGGTTCCGCTCGGTTCGCTCGTCTCCATCACGCCGGCCCACGGCCCGGGCGTCATCCAGCTCTACAATCTTTTTCCTGCAGCCTCCATCATCGGTTCCGAGAGCCGGGGCTACAGCTCGGGCGACGCGCTCAAGACGATGGAGACAGTGGCGCTCCGCTTGCTCCCGCAAGGCATGAAGTATCAATGGACCGCGCTCTCCTATCAGGAAAAACTGGCAGGCTCCTCCACTATCCTGGTGTTCGGCCTGGCCATCGTCCTGGTCTACCTGCTTCTGGCCGGCCAGTATGAAAGCTGGATCCTGCCCTTGGCCGTGATCTTCGCCATCCCGCTGGCCCTCCTCGGCACGGTCGCCGCTCTGCGCGTGACGGGTATCCCCAACAATCTCTATGTGCAGATTGGCCTGGTCATGCTCATCGCCCTTTCGGCTAAGAATGCCATCCTGGTGGTCGAAATGGCGCGGCAACATCGCCATGAGGGCGCGGAGATCCTGACGGCTGCCGTTGAGGCGGCCCGCCTCCGTTTCCGGCCCATCATGATGACGTCATTCACCTTCATCCTCGGCGTGGTTCCCCTCATCTTGGCCCGGGGCCCGGGCGCCGTCTCTCGTCAGGATCTCGGTATCACTGCGGCCAGCGGGATGCTCGCCTCGACCTGCCTCGCGGTGGTTTTTGTGCCGTCGTTTTTCGTCGTGCTGCAGCGGTGGCAGGAAAAATCCGCAGCCCGGCCAAGCCCGCGTCCCGCCGCTGAAGCCGCCGCCTGATGCTCTCCCGCTTTTTTATCGAGAGACCCATCCTCTCGAATGTCATCGCGATCCTGATGATGATCCTCGGGGCGGTATCGATCGTGACCCTTCCCGTCGCGCAGTATCCCGCCATCACCCCTCCGACCATCCAGGTCACCGCCTCCTATCCCGGGGCCAGCGCCCGCACGATGGCCGAGAAGGTTGCTCTTCCGATCGAGCAGCAGATCAACGGCGTCAAGGGCATGATCTACATGCAGTCCTACTGCAGCAACACCGGCAACTACAACTTGGTGGTCACCTTCGACATCGGCACCGATCCGAACCAAGCCGAGATCCTCGTGCAGAACAGGGTCGCGGCGGCGCTCAACCAGCTGCCCTCCGCGGTGCAGATGCAAGGCGTGGTGGTGAAGACCAAATCCACCGCCATCTTGCAGATCATCACGCTGACTTCGCCCAGCGGAAAATACGACAGCCTCTTCCTCAACAATTTCGCCACGATCAATCTGGCCAATGAGATCGAGCGGATCAACGGTGTCGGCGGAGTGACGGTATTCGGTGTCGGCCCCTACAGCATGCGGATCTGGCTCGATCCGGGCGCTCTCCAGGCCCGGTCCCTCACGCCGAAGGACGTCATCAACTCGCTGCAGAAACAAAATGCCAACGTCACGGCCGGCAAGATCGGCGCCGCACCGGCTTCGGCCGATGAAGCCTACCAGCTCACGGTCAATGTGAACGGGTCGCTCGATTCGGTGGAGCAGTTCGAGCAGATCATCGTCAAGGCCGAGACCGACGACGGAGGCCGCCTGACCCGTTTGAAGGATGTGGCGCGGGTCGAGTTCGGGTCGCAGCAATACGGACAGTTTTTCGCATTCGACGGGCGCCAGGCCGCAGGCTTGGCCATCTTCCAGTTGCCCGGGTCGAACTCCCTGGACATCGCCGGCCAGGTCAGGGCCAAGATGGAGGAATTGTCCAAGGCTTTTCCCCCCGGGATCGTCTACGACATCCCGTTCGACACGACGATGTTTGTCAGCGAGTCGATCCACGAAGTATGGAAGACGATCCTCGAGGCCGGGCTGCTCGTGCTGCTGGTCATCATGCTTTTTCTGCAGGACTGGAGGGCTACGCTTGTGCCCGCCACGACGGTGCCGGTCACGATCATAGGCGCTTTCGCCGGCATGGCTGCACTCGGGTTCAGCATCAACACGCTGACACTCTTCGCCATGGTGCTGGCCATCGGCATCGTGGTCGATGACGCGATCGTGGTGGTGGAGGGCGCCGCGACACGGATCGAGGCGGGGGAGTCCCCGCCGGAGGCGGCTGTCTCGGCGATGAAAATTCTCTTCGGGCCCATCATCGGAGTCACTCTGGTCCTTATGTCGGTCTTTCTGCCGGCGGCTTTCCTCCCGGGCATCACCGGGCAGATGTACCGGCAGTTTGCCTTGGTGATTGCGGTGACAGCAGTGCTCAGCGCCGTCAACGCTATGACGCTCAAGCCCACGCAATGCGCCCAGTGGTTGCGCGCGGCGGATCCCAACCGCCGCAAAAATATTCTCTTCCGCGGATTCAATCGCGCCTTCGCTGCGGCGGAGAACGCCTACGCCCGCATCATACGGCGCATGGTCCGCCATAGTTTTTCCGCGACGATGGTCGCGCTGGCGCTCGTCGCCCTTGCCGGTTGGGGTCTGGTCAAGGCGCCGACAGGTTTTCTTCCCACCGAGGACCAGGGATACCTGATGATGGTGGTGCAACTACCCAACGCGGCGGCGTTGGACCGGACCATGGTCGCGATGGACAAATTGGCCAGCGCTGTGTCGGCTGTGCCCGGCGTCGCCCACGTCATCGAAATCGGAGGAATCTCGCCGATCGACAACAATGCCTCGCTGGCCAACGCCGGTGTCATCTACGCCATTCTCAAGCCCTGGAGCGAGCGCGGCAAGGAGGAGGCTCTGCTGCCCACCTACCAGAAGCTCTGCGCAGCAGCGCGATCTGTTCCCGAGGCCAGCACGCTGGTCACCGTGCCGCCGTCCATCCCAGGCCTTGGATTGGCCGGCGGTTTCCAGATGCAGATCGAGCTCACCGACGGAACCTTCAACTACGGCAAGCTGCAGAAGAGTGCGAACGCGCTGATCGATGAGCTGCAGAAGAGCCCGGAGATCCGGCTGGCGCTCACGCCGTTTCGCGCTGATGTCCCGCAGCTTTCGTTTGACGTGAACCGCACGCAGGCCCGGAACAACAATGTTGGGGTCTCCGATCTCTACCAGGCCCTGGAGAGCTACGTCGGTTCCAGCTACGTCAACCAGATCACGCGTTTCGGCTACAACTACAATGTCTACGTGCAGGCCGACACGGATTTCCGCGACCAGTCGGAGAAGATCAAAAATTACACTGTAAGAAACTTGAGCGGAAACATGGTGCCCATAGGCTCTCTCGCGTCCATCACCGCGGCGGCCGGTCCTGCCGTGGCCTCGTTTTACAATCTTTTCCCGAGCGCCAGCATTGTCGGCGGCGCCAGCCCCGGGTTCAGCTCGGGCCAGGCGATGAGGTTGCTGGAGGAGGCGGCGGACCGGGTTCTGCCGCCGGGAGTGAGCTACGAATGGACCTCGCTCGCGTATCAGGAAAAGTTGGCCGGGTCGGCGGCAGCTCTTGTTTTTGCCATGTCGCTCGTCCTCGTTTATTTCGTCCTCGCCGGCCAATACGAGAGCTGGATCATGCCGATGGCCGTCATTCTGGCTGTTCCTCTGGCGGTGCTCGGCACGGTTTGCGTGCTCCGGCTTCCCGCGATGTCGAACAATATCTACGTCCAGATCGGCCTGGTCCTCCTCATTGCGCTTTCGGCCAAGAACGCGATTCTCGTGGTCGAGATGTTCCGGGAGCGCCGTGCCGCCGGACTCGATATCACCGATGCGGCTGTGGCCGCGGCCTGCGCGCGCTTCCGCCCGATCGTCATGACCTCCGTGACATTCATCCTTGGTGTTGTTCCTCTGATCATGGCTTCCGGCGCGGGCGCCAGTGCGCGCAAGATGCTGGGATTGACCGTGGCTAGCGGAATGATCGCCTCGACTTGTCTGGCGGTGGTGTTCGTCCCCTCGTTTTGCGTCTTGCTCGAGCGCCTCCGCACCCGCCGGACCCGGAACTCGCCGTCAGTACCGTAGCACGCGATCGAGGAAACGCCGTGCTTCCTCCGAATTGGGTGCGTCGAAAAATTCCAGGGCAGAACCATGCTCCACGATGCGGCCGCCGGCGAGGAAGGCGACGCGATCGGCAACCACGCGGGCGAAGTTCATGGCGTGGGTGACAAGAATGAATGTCCGGCCTTCCTCCTTCAGGTCGGCAATGACATCAAGGACTTCCGCGGTCATCTCGGGATCAAGTGCGGAGGTCGGCTCGTCGAAGAGGAGCAGGCGGGGTTTGATGGCTACGGCGCGGGCGATGGCCACGCGCTGGCGCTGCCCGCCGGACAGTTCGGCCGGGCGCTTGGCGGCATGGGCGGAAAGCTGGAGCCGTTCGAGCAGTTCGAGCGCGCGCTCCCGCGCTTCATCCTCCGGCACACGATGGACAGCGGTGAGGGGCAACATGATGTTTGCCAGCGCGTCGAGGTGCGGGAAAAGATTCCACGACTGGAAAACGGTGCCGATGCCGCTGCGGTAGAGACGCAGGGCTTTCTCGTGCGAGGGGAGGGGTTCGCGATCAACGTTGATCGTTCCCTCCTCGGCAGACTCCAGTCCGCCGACCAGGCGAAGAAGCGTGGACTTGCCGCCGCCGGATGGACCGAGCAAGGCAAGCACATGAGGGAAGTCCAGCGTCGCAGTGATGCCATCGAGCACCACCTGCGATCCATAGCTTTTGGTCAGATTATGGAAATGTAGGAGCATTGCTATTGGAGAGCTGAGGGTCGAGGAAGAGGGATGGCAGAGGGCGACGACAATGGGAGGGCGCCCGGCGATGACAAACCGGGGCGACAAAGGCAGATTGAATTCGCTCAGCCCTCATCTCTCAATGGCCTCCGGCTGCCTCCGCTTCGCTACGGCTTTCAACTGTTCATCAAGTGTCATAACGGAACTTCCTTTCCAGCACGCGGGCCAAGATGGATACGGGAAGCGTCAGGGCGAGGTAGCCGAGGGCGAGGGGCAGGTAGCTTTCCAAGGTGCTGTAAGTTGCCGAGTTGACCTGCTGGGCGGCGAGGGTGAACTCTTCGATCCCGAGGATGGAAAGCAGGGAGCTGTCCTTGATGATCGACGCGGCCTGACCGGCCAGAGGCGGAAGTACGTGGCGGATGGCCTGAGGGAAGATGACATGGCGGTAGGTCTGCCAGCGCGTGAGACCGATGGCGCGCGCTGATTCCAACTGCGACGCGCCGATGCCATCGATCCCCGCGCGGATCATCTCGGCGATGTAGGCTCCGCTGAAGATGGAGAGGATAAGGACGCCGGCCGCGTAGCGATTTTGCAATCCGATCGCATCGGCCGCCACGTAGAAAAGAATGAGCAACTGGACCAGCAGAGGCGTGCCGCGCACGAGTTCCACGTAACCGGTCGCCACCCACCGCAGCGCGGGATACACCGCCCGGCGACCGAGAGCGGCGACCAGACCCAGCAGCACGCTCAAGATGAGGGCGGCGAGCGAGAGCCATATCGTGGTGAGCCATCCACGCCAGAACACCTCGCGGTAGGTCCAGACACCGGCCCACTGCCAAGACCACGCGCGCAGCACGGCGAAACAAAGGCCGGCCAGCAGCAGGGCGGCCAATAGCGCCGAGAGCAAGCGATTGACGGTGCGGTGGTTTAAGGTCATGGGCAACACGCCGGATGCGGGTCGATGCTAGGCGCCGGATACCTTCGCGTTATCCCAGAGTTTTTCCAACTCCTCCGGGTTGAGCTCCTCCAGCTTGCGTCCAGTGGGCGCGACTGCCTGCTCCATGTGCCGGAACCGCGAGATGAACCGCTGGTTGGCGTGCTCCAGCGCGAGCTCTGGCTCGACCCCGATCTTCCGGGCCATGTTTACCGCGGTGAAAAAGATGTCGCCGATTTCGTGCTCGAGTCCTTGCCGGTTGCCGGATTTGATCTCGACATCAAGCTCGGCCAACTCCTCGCGGAACTTGTCGATCACGCCAACGGTGTCGGGCCAGTCGAACCCAACGCGCGCCGCCTTCTTCTGCACGTTGACGGCTCGGACCAGCGCGGGCAGCGCGCGCGGGATGCCGTCCATGACCGACGCCCGCGCACCTTTCTCCTCGCGCTTGATCTGCTCCCACTGGCGGAGGACAGTCGTGGTGTCGGAGGCTTCGGCATCGGAGAAAACATGCGGATGCCGGCGGATGAGTTTATCGCAGACGTGGCGGGCGGCATCTTCGAAGTTGAAGGCCCCGCGCTCGGAGGCAAGGTCCGCGTGGAAAACAATCTGGAGGAGCAGGTCGCCGAGTTCCTCGCGCAGATTTGCGTCGTCAGAGTGCGTGATCGCGTCGATGGCCTCGCAGGCCTCCTCGAGCAGTCCAGCTCGGAGTGATTCGTGCGTTTGCTCCCGGTCCCAGGGGCAGCCATCCGGCGAACGCAGGAGGGAGACGATGGCCTTGAGCCGCTCGAGGGGATCGGCGGGAAGTTTGTCTAGATGCGCCATTGATCGCGATGGGACCCGCGGAGGTCGGTAACCTCGCCGGTGCTGTTGATCGACACATACCAAGTGAGGGTGGCGGTTGTCATGATGGTCAGGGCGAGAACCCCGCCGACGAACCAGCCGGGCAATGCACCGACGCCCAGCGCGCGGTAAAAAGCATCCCAGGAATGGATCGGGGGGTTGGCGTGCATGAAAAGTTTTGTCATCCAGGCGACAAGGATAAAGGTGATGATGAAGACATAGTTGCGTTTCATCCGGCGCCCGATGGCCTCAAGCCGGCTGATCTTGAAGGAGGGAAGAACCAGGTCTTCGCAGACCAGCCGCCGCCAGTCGCCTTCGAGAGGGGATGGATTGCGCGACACCATGGCGACGAGAAAGTGTGCCTCCAGCATGCGGACCCGCCCGCGAAAGGCGTCATAGAAGCGATAGCGCCGCGCCTCGATCCAAAGCATCATACCGACGATCGCCAGGTTGAAGAAGAAGATGATGTGGGGGACGTCGCGGAACGAGAAGGCGACGGTGATGATCGTTGTCGTGCTCGTGATGGCCCAGGTCGTGGTGATGTCGAGGCGCTGGCGCCAGACCATGATGCGTGCGAGCTCGCCCCGGTAAAAATGGGACATGGCGTTGACATAGCTCGCGTCCTCAAGTTCCTGTCGGGCGCTCGGGGCGGGAATAATTGCCGAAGCCATCGGCGATCAGCGGCGCTCGTTGGCCAGCAGGACCGCGCGCGCCTTCTCGAGCTGGTCGCGCTCGCGACGGCTCAGGCTGGACAAGCCATCGCGGGAAATTTTCTCGAGCAGAGGATCGATGATGCGGTGCGGGTCGACGGGCTGCTCCGGCTCCTCCGCACGCTCCACGATGCGGAGATGCGGGCGCCGCATGCGGTGCGAGACGGGACGCAGGCGCGCAAGGAAATCAAGGTTCAGTCGTGCGCCTTGGCTGATGGCATACCAGGCAAGAGCCGATGTGGCCGAGAGGACGGCCATCTCCGGCCACTGGCGAGAGGCGAGGAGTTGCAGTAAATTGATACCGAGCAGAACCCAAGCCAAGGTCTTCGCAGTGATTTGGAAGAGGAGCTGCGCGCCCGGATAAAGGGCTGCGAAGGCGATGAAAATGGCGAAGTTGGCCCAACCTTGGGTGAGGACGAAGCTCTGGCCGGTGGCGAGACTCGCCGCGGTGAGCAGGGATGGGCCGAGCAGGATAAATCCCAGATAGAGGCGGACAAATCCGCTGCGGCCGAGGAACTGCTCCACATCGCGTCCGAAGATATAGAGCATGACCAGAGCGATGATGAACCAAGGGTCGGGGGGATTGACGAAGGCGTAAGTCAGGCACCGCCAGATTTGCAGTTTGTGCAGCACGGCGTCGCTGTCGAAGGTCAATTGCGCGAGCGCCGCAGGGGCGTTGGAGGCAAGCAGGAACGCCACGCCGATCATCGTCGTGACGTGGAGCCCCACGATGATCGTGGTGGCATAAACAGGAACCCGTCCAACCCAAGTGATGGGGTCGTAGTTCTCGGGGGTACGGTTGACGATCACAGCTGAGATTCTAGCTGGAACCGGGGGACGGGACAAGCGGGTCTTTGCGTGGAGAAAAAGCTCTCCGGATCACGTTGTGCGGTTCGGATGAGTTGCTGCCTGCGAAGAACCTGCGGCCTCGGCGTTCCTTAGCGCCGTGCCTTCTTCGTCTGCTTGGCGAGGTAGCCGCGTTTATTTTTCGCGGTACGGGCCTGAGCGGCCAGAGTGCGGCCTTCGCTGCGAAGCTTGCTGTTGGCTGTTTTTCCCGCATTGGTCCTTGCGCGGTCCTCCCGGGAGGTGTGCACGCGGGGTTTGGTTGGTGCCGACTTCTTTTTTGCTTTCACTAGGTCATTCTCGATCCCGAAACAGCTCAGTGCAAGACGTGCGTGAAGGCTTTTATTCGACTCGCGCGGCTGCCGCGGCGGCATCATGATTTGCCGCGAGACGCTGGTTGGCTTTGCGGCTGAGTTGGACAAAATCGTTATTGTCGCCGTGTAGAGCCCAAGGGCCTGCCGGCACTTCACCAACTTCGACAAAACGCCAATCAGCCAAGTCGGCACCGTCCATGCGCAGATAGTCGCGCACCGCCGGGGAGACATCCAGCCCAGCCCCGCCGTTGCGATTGGCCGAGGGGCGGTCGGTGCCGAACACATAGTTGCTGTGATCGGTGCGGAACGGGCCGCAGTCCTCCCATTGGGCATAGGCCACCCGCCCGCGGCAGTGGATGGCGATCCAGCGGCCTTTGCAAACGCTTTGCCCTTGGCGGACGAAGCCATCCTTGAACCAAGGAATGACCTGCGCCGCCTCGGGCTTGGTGTGCCCCCCGATCACATCATTGTAGGGCAGGGCGACATAAAACGGATTTTGCCTCGGTATGAAATTGGCGGGCAGGTAGCCGCGGCGGCCGGAGGGCTCGGGGTCGTCGTAGCCGCCGTAGTTTTCCGCCCACTCCGCGTCCCACGAACTCTTCGTGTTGGGCACAGGGTTGTGGCGGGTGGTCAGTTCGCCGATCCAGAAGACCGTGGTCACGATATTACGCTTCCAAGGGTGGGCCGACCTCGCTGTCGTCCGCAGGGGGGTGGCTTTGGCGACAGGCGACATCGCGGCCGAGGCAAAGCGGGCCCACTCTAGGGTGGATGTTGTTTTCGGGGTGAAGGCCGTGGCGTCGACGGATCCGGTGCCTGCGCCGAGAAAAGCGGATGTGAAAAACAAAATATGAGGTAGGCGGAACACGATGTTGAGAACAGCGGAAATGACGCACCGATTGCTTCCGCCGTCAAATGACAAGGTGGATGAACACCCTACGAGCTGAAGTAAAACGCGGCGTCTGATTAGCTCGCGCGCAAGGCGTCGAGCAGTTCGTGCAGCGGGACGGAGGCAAAGCGCGTAGCGGTATCCGAGACGGCATAAGGCAGGATCAGCACGCCGTTGTGCAGCATCGACCCGCATGAATAAACCACATTGGGCACGTACCCCTCGCGCTCGTCGGGAGCGGGCCCGAGCAACGGTTCGCGCAGGCGGCCGATCACTCGCGAGGGATCTTCGTGATCGAGCAGGGCGGCGCCGATGCAATATTTGCGCATGGGGCCCACCCCGTGGGT
>JBAXCT010000029.1:0-13877 GCA_037141375.1 Chthoniobacterales bacterium
GGTTCAGGTTGAAGGTGCAGTGGGCGTACATGCCGACCATGTCGTCTTCCGCCTGCGACTTGAGGCCTTTGTCGCCGCGCGCAGCGTAGACCTTCTGCAGTCCGACCAGCGCGTCCTGATACAGCGAGGAAAAGTTTTCGCACTTCGAGGTGCGCAAGTCGCCGCCGGAACCCTTGACCCAGAGCACTTCGACGTGCTCGCCGGTCATCGGGTCCTTCTCGGAAATTTTCGAAGATGTGTTGCCGCCGCCGGTATTGGTGATGCGCTGGTCGCGCCCGAGGCAATTTGACCGGTAGACGAGCTCGTCGAGTCCGGAAACTTTTACCGCTACCGCCTCATCCCAATGGCGGGTTACGTGCCGGATGCTGTGGGAAGATGACATGAAATGTTGGAAAATGCCTGTATAACACCGAATTTGGCAAGAAAAAACCTTCTTTTATTGACCTCAAGGGGCCAGAAACTCACATTTCCCCAATTGCCGCCCATGCTTGCCATTAATCGCCACCGCTGGTTGTTGGGTGAACTCGCCGACCGCGGCAGCCTACGCACGTCGGAAACCGCCGAACTTGCTGGCGTGGCCGAGGAAACCATCCGCCGGGATTTTGAGAAGCTCGAGTCCGAGGGCATGCTCCGCCGCACCCATGGGGGTGCCGTTCGCCTTGAGGCGGACCGGCTCGAATTCACGGCGCGAGAGCGCGCCATGCAGCATGCTGCCGAGAAACAGGCCATCGCGCGGGCCGCGGCGGCGCGTCTGCGTCCCGGTCAGACGGTGTACTTCGACGCGAGCACGACGGTGCTCGAACTGGTCCGCGTCATGCCGGAGATTCCGCTCACCGTGGTGACCAATAGCATCGAGAACGCGTTGGCTCTGGGGGACAGGCGGGATGTTTCCTGCGTGCTTGTCGGAGGCACGGTGCACCCGAATTCGCTTTCGTGCACGGGTTGGGCCGCGGAGAAAGCGCTGGAAATTTACCACCTCGACGCGGCATTCCTCTCCTGCCGCGGCATCGACCCGCAGCGCGGGTTCAGCGACGCCACGGAAGGGCAAGCGCAACTCAAGCATGCCGTGGTGGAGCGTGCCGCGCAGGTCTACCTGCTTGCCGACAAGTCGAAGTGCGGTGTCACCTCGAGCTACTTCTTCGCTTCCGGCGCCGACATCGATGTGTGGATCGCCGAGGCAGAGCCGCCAAAGCACGTGGCATCCGCCCTCACCGCCCAGGGCCTGCGCATCGAATGCCCGAAAGATCACGATTTATGAGCAGGAAAGTTTATCTCGCGGTCGATCTTGGCGCGGACAGCGGCCGGGTCATGGCTGGTGTCCATGACGGGAGCAAGCTGGCGCTCGAAGAAATGGCGCGTTTTCCCACCGGCGGGCTGCAGTTTCCCGACGGCTGGCACTGGGACCTTGCGCGCATTTACGCCGATATCCGCAAAGGTATCGCCAAGGCGGTTGCGCAGCATGGCGATGAAGTGGTCTCTGTCTCGGTCGACACATGGGGTGTGGATTACGGCCTGCTCGACGCGCACGGGCGCCTCCTCGGTCTCCCTTACATGTATCGCGATGCGCGCACCGACGGGATGATCGGCGCGGTTTCCGCCCTGATTCCTCCGGCCGAACTCTACGCACGCACCGGCATCCAGCCGATGTTCTTCAACACGATTTACCAGCTCTTCGCCGAGACGAGGCAGAGTCCGGGGGCGGTCGCCGCCGCGGCGCGCATCGCCTTCATTCCCGATTTGCTGACGTATTGGCTGGGAGGCGAAGCCTGTGTCGAACGCACCATCGCCAGCACTTCCGGTTTGCTCAAGGCGGGCACTGCCGAATGGGATCTCGAACTCGCGGACAAGCTCGGCATTCCTCGCGCCGTCCTCGCGCCGATCGGCGAGCCGTGCACCATCGCCGGCGCGCTGCGCGGCGAGGACGGCGCCGCTTCAGGGATCAAGGTCGTCCTTTGCGGCAGCCACGACACGGCTTCGGCCGTGGCTGGTGTTCCGGCGTCGGGAAAAAACCCGTTGTTCCTCAGTTCGGGCACATGGTCGCTCCTCGGACGCGAACTCGATGCCCCGCTGGTCAGCGAGGCGACGTGCGAGGCGAAATTTTCCAACGAGCAGGGGCTTTTCGGAACGACGCGCTTCCTCAAGAACGTCGCGGGCATGTGGCTCCTTCAAGAGTGCAAGCGCACCTGGGAGCGCGACGGCGAGAAATTGGAATACGAATCCATCGTGAACAAAGCTGCAGGCACGACGACGGACTCCTTCGTCGATCCCGACGCACCGCAATTTTCGCGTCCCGGCGATATGCCTTCCGCGCTGTCCGCGTGGATGCAGAACACCGGCCAAGCCGTACCACCGGACCGCGCGGGTATGACCCGCGTCATCTTCGAGAGCCTTGCACTGAAATACCGAGTGCTCCTGCGCCGCATGCGGGCGTGGATGCCGGATTTTCCCGACACTCTGCATGTGGTCGGCGGCGGTTCGCGCAACGCACTACTCAACCAGATGACCGCCGACGCCAGCGGCCTGCGCGTGCTGGCCGGGCCGGCCGAGGCCACCGCGCTCGGCAATGTCGTGGCGCAAATGATTGCTTGCGGCGACCTCGGTTCTTTGTCCGAGGGACGCGATCTCATCCGCGGGTCCTTCGAGATCGCCGAATTCCTGCCGCGCAACACAGCCGCGTGGGACGCCAAGGCGGCCCGCTTCGAAAAACTGGGTTCCGAATTATGATTAATCTTGCCGTACGACCGAAGGGCAAACGGGTCCAACTCATGGCCACCTGCCTGTGCGATGCCTTCTACGATGACGTGGCCAAAGCGACCGTGGAAGTCCTCGAGCATGCGGGTTGCGAGGTGGAATTTCCCGAGGGGCAGACCTGCTGTGGGCAACCGGCTTTCAACTGCGGGCAGTGGCCCGCCGCGCGCTCGGTCATGCGCCACACGGCCAATGTCTTCGCGGGCGATCTCCCGGTGGTCGTTCCGTCCGGTTCGTGCGCGGCCATGATGTTTCACGGTGCCACGCTCGAGTTCGAGGGTGAGAAGGACCGCTCCGCCATCGAGCGCGTCGGCGGTCGCACGTGGGAACTGGGCGACTATCTGGTGAACGGGCTGGGCATCAAGGAATGGCCCGGCGAATTCCGTGCGAAGATCGCTTTCCACCGCGCATGCCACACGCGCGGGACGGCCAGCAGTCCCGCGGTCCTGCAACTTTTGCAATCCATCAAGGGCCTCGAAGTTATCCCGTTTGGTGAGGACGAGCAATGCTGCGGCTTCGGCGGCACATTTTCCATCAGCTTTCCCAATGTCTCCACCGCCATGGGCGAACTCAAACTCGAGAACATCCGCGCTGCCCATCCAGATTACATCGTCTCCGGCGACATGAGCTGCCTCATGCATCTCGTCGGACTTGCCGAGCGCGAGGGGCGGCCCGTGAAAACTCTGCACTTCGCCCAGATCCTGCGCGACGCGCTGCACCACCGTCATGGCCAAGCAACTCATTGACACCTACGCGGCGGAACTTCCGTCCACCGTGCAGCAGGCCGTGCACCAGAGCACGGCGACGACCACGGCCAAACGCTACCAATTGCTCGGTGAGGATTACGCCGACGCCGATGCCTTGCGCAAACTGGCCGGCGCCATCCGCCAGCACACCCTTGAGCACCTCGACACTTACCTCGCGCAGGCCGAGGAAAGCCTCGCTGCGCGCGGGGCCGAGGTGCACTACGCCGTGACGCCCGAGGAGGCGTGCCGCGCGGTGACCGGCATCCTGCAATCGGCCGGGATCACCAAGGTAGTGAAATCCAAGAGCATGGTCACCGAGGAGATCCACCTCAACGACTATCTCGCCAAGCACGGCATCGAATCGGTCGAGAGCGATCTTGGCGAATACATCGTGCAGATCGACGGAGACCATCCGAGCCACATCGTCCGTCCGATCATCCATAAAACCCGTGGCGACATTGCGCGCAGCTTCGAGCGCGAGGGTTTGGGCGACTACAACGACGATCCGGAGACCATCACCCGCCGTGCGCGCAAATTCATGCGCGCGAAATACCTCGAGGCGGGGGCCGGGATCACCGGGGCCAACTTCGTCACCGCCGACACCGGCCGCCTCGTTCTTGTGACCAACGAGGGCAACTCGCGTTTCTGCCTCGCGCCGGTGAAAATCCATATCGCAATCGTCGGGATCGAAAAAATCGTTCCGTCCGACGCCGATCTCGCCGTGCTGCTCAATCTTCTCGGACGTTCGGCCACGGGCCAGCAACTCACGGTCTACACAGAATTCATCAACGGGCCGCGCCGCAAGGATCGACCGTCGGGTCCGGAGGAAATGCATGTCGTTTTTGTCGACAACCGCCGCACCCAGGTGCTCGCCTCTGATTGTCGCGAAATCCTGCGCTGCATCCGCTGCGGCGCCTGCCTGAACGTTTGTCCAGTTTATCGCCAAGCCTCCGGCCATGCTTACCGCAGTGTTTATCCGGGGCCGGTCGGCGCCGTGCTCTCGCCTTTGCTCGCAGGCGACAAATTCAAGGAACTGGCCGATTTGCCCAAGGCCTCGAGCCTTTGCGGTGCTTGCAACGAAGTTTGCCCGGTCGATATTCCTATTCCCGATCTGCTTCTCCGGCTGCGTCATCGCGCGCACGAGGAGCACGTCCCCTCTCCGGGCACTCCGCCCATGGAGGGCTTCGCTTTGCTCGGCACGCATCCGCTTATCTGGCGCGCGGCCATGACCTTCGGTGCGGCCAAAGATTACCTTCCGCTCGACCGACTGCCGGTGCCATATCTCGGCTCGTGGCTCAAGAAGCGCACTTTGCCCAAGTGGCGTGGCGGGAAATTCCGCTCGTGGATGAAATCCCGAAACGAAAAGAACGGACACACCGGCAACGATGGGGGATCACCGAATTGAAGGCTCGCGAACAGATCTTTTCCGGCATCAGGAGCGCATTGGCCCCGCTGCCGGAGCGTGCTCCGCGGCCGGAAGTCCCTCACGGCGTGGCCGACGCGCAGTGGCTCGCGGAGGAAACCGACAATGTCGCCCTCTTCGTGAAGCGCGCTACCGCGGTGGGGACGAAATGTTTTTCCTCCGTGAGCGATTGCCTCTCCTGGCTCTTCGAGCAGCAGCCGCGCAAAGTTTTCATGCCCGATTCTTCGTGTGATCTCGCCGGGAAGTTCGAGGGGTTTTTCGAGGTGGTCCGCCACTACTCCCGCGACCAGGTCGACGAGATCGACGCCTCCCTCACGCTCGCCGCGGGCGCCATCGCGGAAAGCGGCACGATTATCCTGACCGATGAGTCGACGCCGGACCGTCTGGCGGCGCTCGCGCCGTGGACCCATATCGCCATGGTCCGCAAGGAGGCGATCCACCGCTCCATGGCCGACGCCCTTGCTGCCATGCCGGACGACCCGAACGTCATCTGGGTCACGGGGCCCTCGAAAACTGCGGACGTGGAGGGCATTCTCATCCAAGGTGTGCACGGCCCGGGAGTGCAGTGCTGCCTGCTTGTCTGATTTTCCCACCACCCAATGAACGAAACTCTGCAAAAACTTATTTCGCTCTCACGCGAGATCGGACGCGAGGATCGGCGTTTGGCCATTCTCGGCGAGGGCAACACGAGCGCCGGTGCCGGCGAGGGGATATTTCTCGTCAAGTCCTCGGGTTGCAGCCTTTCCAACTTGGACGAGTCGGGGGTAAGCAGGGTCAAGATGGCCCCGATCCTCGCTGCGCTCGATGATGAATCCCTCGACGATGCGGGCGTCCTCACCGTGTTGGAAAATTCCCGCACCGATCAATCGCCGAAGCTCCCGTCGGTCGAGACGTTCATGCATGCGGTCTGCCTGTCCGAAGGCGGCGCGAAATGGGTCGGTCACTGCCACGCCGAATCGGTGATGTCCATCCTCTGCTCCGAGCACGGTGCCAAACCTTTCCTCGGCCACATTTTTCCCGACGCCATCGTGGTCTGCGGGCGTCACGTCGCTACCGTGCCCTACATCGACCCCGGGCTCGAACTGGCCCGCGAGGTGCGGCGCTCCCTGCGCGAATTCCGCGTCGTGCATGGCGCAGCACCGAAGGTGATCTTGCTTGAGAACCACGGACCTGTGGCTCTGGGTGCGAGTGCCAAAGAAGTGCTCAACATTCTCCTCATGCTCGACAAATGGGCGCGCGTTCTTACCGGCACTCTTGCCGTGGGCTCGCCGAAATTCCTGCCGTCCGCGGTCAGCGAGCGCATCGACAAGCGCCCGGATGAAGACTACCGCCGCGCGCAGATCGCCAAAGGTCCGGAATAAGTTGCGCGGCAAAATCCTGACACGCTGTAAACCGAACACTGAAAACTTCCGCATGCCAAATCCCGTCCCTTCCAACATTCCCGTGTTCGGCGTCCGTCCGACCATCGACACCAGCCTCAGCAGCGTGCGCGGAAAAATCTTCAAACCGACTTCAGAGCGCGCTCTTCACGACGACGGTGAATGCACCCGAGTTGGAAAATTTACGCAAAGACCACGCTGATGGTGCGGGCCATCGCGGACCGTCTCCTGATTTTGCCTTGTGCGCTTGGGCCAACTATCCCATCGGCGTGGCGAGCGGGGCGCTTTCCGGTCTTTCGCGCTGTGTCGAAGTGGCGCCCCGGATATCGCCGGTTGCGACGGAATTCCGGAGATGCGAGGAAGGCTATTCGCTGCCTGACGGCGGATGCGGATCCGGCTCGCCGTGTGGCGAACAGCTCAAGCCGATGGAACAAGTTTCAGATCGTCCAAGTAGAGCACGCCGTCGGGCGAAGTGAGTTCGAAGACGATGATCAAGACGGCCTTGTACGTGGTCTTCTCGTTCTTGAGATCCTTGTTTTTGAAATTCACGGTGAATTTTTCTTCGACTGTCGACCACGATGTCCCCGGCCGGAAGTCCTTGGAGATTTTGTCTTGCTCGTTGGCATGATTATACTCGACCGATGTCTGCCCACGGGCCCCGCGGGTCACCTTGGCCTCCCCGAGCTCCTTGAATCCCCACCATCCGAGGAAGATATTCGCCCGCGTTACGCCCGATCCTTTGTGCTGGAAACTCAGGGTGTATGGCTTGCCGGCTTCCAGTTGCAAACTCTGCTGCAGCATGATTGTGTTGCTCGGCGCGCCAAGCAGGCGATGGCCAAGGGAAAGATCATAAAAGCTGCTGTTTTGGATGTATTTGCCGAAGGCGAACGAACTGGAACCGGGAATATTCATCTTGGCCAAAGCGCTACCGCGGCCATCGGCGAAACCGAATTTCAGAGCTCTGGTCCCCTCCTTGGCATCGACCGAAGGATCTTCCTGCGAGGAAATGCAGTTCGCATAGACGAAGAAATTTCCCCTTCTGTCGCCGATGTCCATGTCCCACTGCGACGGCAAAAACCACACGCCCGGGGAGGGCTTGTCCCCGGTGAGGTCTGTCGGCGATTCGAACTTCGGTTGTCCTTTGGTTCCCTTGTTTGGCGCCCAAGCGGCTCTGCCATTCGGTTTGCCCACGAGGATATCGAAGAGACCATCGCCGTTGAGGTCGCCTACGGCCACGGTGTGGACACCCGAACCGAGCACAAGAGCCTGCGTCTCGTCCTGCGTAAGCCCGCCGCTTTTGGCCAAATAGCCGGTCGGCGCGATGCTGTCGCCCTTCTTCCAATTCGCTGGTCGGAGATAGGCAGTCACCCGTCCGCGGCTGTCGGCTACGAGCAGGTCGTCTTTGCCGTCGCCGTTGAAGTCGGCGATAGCCGGTGTGAGTTGCTGTCGTCCTTCGCCGAGAGCGAGAACACTTCGACTCTCCAGATTGAAGATCGGGGTGGCGGTGGAGCCCTCGTTCGGCAGGAGGTGCACGTTGTTGGCCGAATAGGAACCCTCGCCGACGATCAGATCGCTTTTGCCGTCGCCATCCCAATCGTGGAGCAGCGGCGCAAAAACATTTCCCCAGCGTCTTTTGTCCGATTTAGAAAACTGGACCATCGTCTTGTCGATCGACTGGGGCTGGGGAAAACCTGCTTGCCCGGCTTGGGGAAGGAGAAAAATATCGCCGAAGTAATTGCCCGCGACCAAGCCCGTCTTGCCGGCGCCCAAGTCGGTCAGCGACAGCCTGACACCCATGCGGCGCTGCGACCAAATGGTTTGCCTTTGCGGCACGCCCCCTGCTCCGGGAAGTTCCGGCGGGGGCAGGCCATCATTGAGGCTGAGGTAGGGCGTGGAGGCAATGCCGGACGTGAACTTCGGGGACTCCTTCGTCCCGGAGTTCAGATAGTAGCGGAAATAACCAAGAGGATCCGCCGTCGCGAGATCGGGCAGACCGTCGTTGTTGATGTCCTTGACCGCGACCGACAAGGGCATCGGAATGTCGCCGATGCTTCCCGACTCGTTCAGAACTGGCAGGTAACCGCGGAACCCGGCGAGGAATCCGTCCTTGTCCACGCCGGTCCAGAGGTTCGGAGCTTGAAGTGTCCGCTCGAAGCCGCCGTTGCGGATGAGATTTGTTGGGGCGGCGGGCGGATTTTGCGCCTGCGACGCGGCGACGGCTATGAACAGTAACCCAGCAATACGAGCGGACTGCATCCGTCCTAACGTAAAGCCATTCCGCTGCGGAGGCGAGCCGTCTCTTCTCCTTAGGTCTCTGCCTCGTCCAGCCATGCAACTCTGGCCGACGGCGGCACAATTTATCCCATGCTGTGCCCGAACGAAGAGGTCGGTTCGGATTCCGCTGCCCTCCGCCTCCGCCCGAGGTAGGAACGCCGAGGATTTGAGGAGGGCGGGCAGGAGTGATGTCTACGTGGCGAGGATTCCGAGATCCACGGGGCGACGCGGTTGATGCTCGCATCGACAGGCTTCCCGATGAAGAATATCGACGCGCTAAGATCCTCATAAGTCCGGAATAAGTTACGCAGAAAAATCCCAACATGCTGAAAACCGAACGCTAAAACAATTCCCATGCCCAACCCCGTCCTCTCCAATTTTCCCAAAGTCGGCATTCGTCCGACCATCGACGGTCGTCTCGGCGGCGTGCGTGAGTCGCTCGAAGCGCAGACGATGAACATGGCCAAGGCAACAGCCAAACTCATCTCGTCCAAGTTGCGTTATCCGACCGGCGAACCGGTCAAATGCGTGATTGCCGACGGCTGCATCGGCGGCGTGGCCGAGGCCGCGGCTTGCGCGGAAAAATTCCGCAAAGAGAATGTCGGCGTGTCGCTCACCGTCACGCCGTGCTGGTGTTACGGATCGGAGACGATGGATGCCGATCCTCTCACGCCCAAGGCCGTGTGGGGTTTCAACGGTACAGAACGTCCGGGCGCGGTCTATCTCGCCGCGGTGCTGGCCGGCCACACGCAAAAAGGGCTGCCTGCCTTCGGGATCTATGGACGCGATGTGCAGGATGCGGGGGACAAAAAAATTCCCGCCGACGTGGAGGAAAAAATCCTGCGCTTTGTTCGTGCCGGACTTTCCGCCGCGACGATGCGCGGCCGGGCCTACCTCGCCATGGGCGGCACCTCGATGGGTATCGCTGGATCGATCCTCGACCCCGCGTTCTTCGAGCATTGGCTCGGCATGCGCGTTGAGTCGGTCGACATGACCGAATTCATCCGCCGCATCGAGCGGGGGATCTACGACAAAGCCGAGTTTGTTAAGGCGCTCAAGTGGGTCAAAGTGAATTGCAAGGAAGGCAAGGACTGGAACAGTCCGAAAACCAAACGTTCGCGTAAGCAACTCGATGCGGAATGGGAAATCTCCGTCAAGATGGCACTGATCGCGCGCGATCTGATGACCGGCAATCCGCAGTTGGCCAAGGCGGGCTTCGGCGAAGAGGCGCAGGGCCACCACGCCATTGCTTCGGGTTTTCAGGGCCAGCGCCATTGGACCGACCATATGCCCAACGGCGATTTCCTCGAGGCGATCCTCAACACATCGTTCGATTGGAACGGCCCACGTGCGCCTTACATCGTTGCCACGGAGAACGACGCGCTCAACGGGGCGAGCATGCTCTTCGGTTATCTGCTCACGAACACGCCGCAAATTTTCGCAGACCTGCGCACTTACTGGAGCGCGGAAGCCATGCAGCGCGTTTCCGGCGAAACACCGAGCGGTGCCGCAGCGCAGGGAATTCTGCACCTGATCAACTCCGGACCGGCGGCCATCGACGGTTGCGGGCAACAAACCGTCAGCGGGAAGCCGGCGATGAAACCGTTCTGGGACATCACGCTGCCGGAAGTCAAAGCCTGCCTCGGCGCGACGACATGGCATCCGTCGATCACCGAATATTTTCCCGGAGGCGGTTGGAGCACGCGCTATGTCACGCGCGGCGGCATGCCGGCGACGATTTACCGCCTCAACCTCGTGCATGGGCTCGGTCCCGTGCTGCAGATCGCCGAGGGCGAGACGGTCGACTTGCCCGAGAAAACCCACCGCCTGCTCGAGGAGCGCACCAATCCCACGTGGCCGACCACATGGTTCGCGCCGCGTCTTACGGGGCAGGGGCCCTTTAGCGACACTTACTCGGTGATGAACAACTGGGGCGCGAACCATTGTGTGATGAGCTGCGGCCACATCGGTGCGGACCTCATCAGCTTGGCCAGCCTGCTGCGCATTCCGGTCTACATGCACAATGTCGACCGCGCGCGGGTCTTCCGCCCCAGTGCCTGGGCCGCCTTCGGCACCGACGATTTGATGGGTGCCGACTTCCGCGCCTGCGCTAACTTCGGTCCGCTCTACTGAAGATCGCGAACTGATGTGATGTCCTCCGCGTTTTCCAATCAACTCCTGACCCCGATGCCCAGTATCTATAACTATGACCAAAATGCTGCAGCAATGGCTGATATTCTGCGTCGTATCTTCCTGCGCTTTTGCCGGTGATGACATGGATCAGACTCCATCCAACTTCGGCGAAGATACCGCCTTTCTTAAAAAGCACACCGACGCAATCCTCCTGCGCCGCGGCGATGCGGCGGTCGCCGTGGTACCGTCCTACCAAGGGCGCGTCATGACCAGCACGGCTACGGGCGACACCGGCAAGAGCTACGGTTGGTTGAATTACAAACTCATCGGCAAGGGAGTCGTGCCTCCGGAAGAAGCCAAAGGAACCCTCGAAGCCAAAATCCACGTCTTCGGCGGCGAGGAGCGCTTCTGGCTCGGGCCGGAGGGCGGACAATTCGGCATCTTCTTCGGACCGGGGGCGACGTTCGACTTCGCGGATTGGAAAACTCCCGCGCCGATCGACGCCGAGAGTTTCGAGTTGGTCTCCTCCGATGAAACGCAGGCTGTATTCGCCCGAAAGTTTTCCGTCGCCAACCAGTCCGGCACGAAATTCGATCTCGCCGTCGAGCGCAGGGTGCGTTTGCTCGACCGTCCGGAAACTGCGCAGGCTCTCGGTGTGGATATTCCGGAGAATCTTCCTTTCGTGGCCTACGAAACGGTCAACACCATCACCAACCGCGGCGAGAGAGCGTGGGACACGGACACCGGGGTGCTCTCGGTCTGGATCCTCGGCATGTACAAGCCGTCGCCTTCCACAGTCATGGCCATCCCGTTCCGCAAAGAAGGCGAGGGGCAGGTGGTCAACGATGCCTACTTCGGGAAAATTTCCGCCGATCGCCTCAAGGTTGGCAAGGGTGTGGTCTTTTTCAAAGGCGACGGCGCTTCCCGAGGCAAAATCGGCATCCCTCCTTTGAGAGCCACACCTTTCGCCGGCAGTTATTCGCCCGATCTCGGAGTACTTACCATCGTGCGCTGTGATCCGTTTGCGAAGGATGGTCGCTATGTCAATTCCATGTGGGAAAAACAGGAAGATCCCTTTGCCGGCGACGTGATCAACGCCTACAACGACGGCTCTCCGGTCCCCGGCGAACCTCCGCTCGGTCCCTTCTACGAATTGGAAACGTCCTCAGCCGGGGCGGAACTCGCTCCTGGCGCGAGCCTGACGCACAAACAGATCACGGTGCATTTCGCGGGCGCTCCCGAGCAACTCGATGCCCTCTCCGCCGCCACGCTCGGTGCGGGCATTTTGGAAATTCGCGACGCCTTCAAACCCTCCTCCCACTGACCAATGAATACTCCCCGCATTTTCTCCACAGCCGACGGTAAAAATCATCTCGTCACCTTCGCGCTCGTCTCCTCGCTTTTCCTTTTGTGGGGATTCTGCAACGGAATGATCGACGTCATGGACAAGCATTTCCAGGAGGAGTTGGGTTTGACCTTGGCCCAGTCCGCTTGGGTTCAATTTGCGCATTATCTCGGCTATTTCCTCATGGCGCTGCCGGCCGGATGGATCGCGACCAAGCTCGGCTACCGTGGGGGAATCATCGCCGGTCTGCTCATGGTGGCTGCGGGGGGTCTGTGGTTTATTCCTGCCACGCAGATCGCGCAATTCTGGGCGTTCCTGCTCGGTGTTTGCCTTATCGCCGCGGGTTTGACCTTCCTTGAAACCGTAGCGAATCCCTACACCACGGTGCTCGGCGCGCCGGAATATGCCGCCACGCGCATCAATCTCGCCCAGTCCTTCAATGGCATCGGCTGGGTTTTCGGGCCGATGGCCGGCGCCATGTTTTTTTACGGCACGGATCGTACTGGGCAGAGCATGGGTGCGGAGACCCTATGGATTCCCTACGCGGCGGTCGGCGTCGTGGTCCTGCTTCTCGCTGCCGTCTTCTCGCGCGTGAAGTTGCCCGACATCACGCCGGGCGACAGCGAGGCGGCATCTTCATCCATTCATCATGCGGCGGTTCCCGCGGCAGTTGCGCGCCAGCGACGCGTGTTTGCCTTGGCCTTGCTCTGGCTCAACCTCCTCGTCCTATCGGCCTCGCTTGGTATGATTGTGACAGCGGTAGTCTCCATCTTCGATCAGGCGAGTTTTGGCAAAGTGCTATTCACCGTCTCGGTGGCTGCTGCGGCGCTGCTGAGCGTGTTGCTCGCGTTGCGCGCCAGGCAGATTGCTTCGGACAGCATCTGGCTGAAACCGCACTTCTCGGCCGCGACGCTCGCGCAGTTTTTTTACGTCGCAGCGCAGTCGGGGATCTTTGCTTATTTCATCAACTATATGACCTCGCAGCCGCCGGTCGTCGTCTCCAATGCCACGGCATCGACGCTGGCCTCTGCCGGATTCCTTTGCTTTCTCGCGGGACGTTTCACGGGGGCGGGCTTGGTCAAAAAATTCCGCGCGCACCGCGTGCTTGGGCTCTACGGCGCTTTGGGCGCTCTGCTTTGCGCACTGATTGTCCTCAAGCTCGGCTGGGTCTCCACCGCCGCCGTATTCGGAACCTACTTTGTCATGTCTATCATGTTCCCCACAATCTTCGCTCTCGGTATCGCCGGACTCGGCGCTGGGGCGAAGCGCGCCGCTTCGTTTTTGGTTATGGCCATCATGGGCGGAGCCATTGTGCCCAAACTCATGGGACACATTGCCGACCTGACGAACGTCTCCTTCAGCTTCGTTGTTCCGCTCGTCTGTTTTGTCTTTGTTTGCGCCTATGGATTCCTTTGGCGCAAACTGGGCGGCCCCGAGGTGAACGCTGCCTGAATCGCCCGTAGGGCGTGCCTTGGGCAATCCGTTCACGCAAGCTCCCGACGAGTGCTTCTGCCGAGGACGCGTTTTCACAAATGTTCGCGCATCTCCTGCGCCCTAGCCTCGCTGCTTTGAACTGCATCTTTTTTGCCGTGACCAGCGCCACGCCTGCGCGGTGAAAAACGCTTGCCAGTCTGACCGGGCATCACTAGTTTTCCATGCCTGACTGAAGGTGTTCGTGCGTTGCTCTAGCACGCAAAAAGCTAGCACACGCGTATCTTTGCTCGGAACAAGCAATTCTTTTTGAATATTTTGCGGGTGTAGCTCAGTTGGTAGAGCACTTCCTTGCCAAGGAAGATGTCGCGAGTTCGAGTCTCGTCACCCGCTCTCCC
>JBAXCT010000030.1:0-13775 GCA_037141375.1 Chthoniobacterales bacterium
GCGACCGCGACCTCTCCGACCTCGTGCCACTGTGCCGAGGCAAGGAAAACGAGGTGGTCACCCAGTTCTCCATGGAACCGCTCGGGGATCTCGGCATGCTAAAGATGGATTTCCTCGGGCTGAAGACCCTCACGGTCATCCGCGATGCGGAAGAATTGATCCGCCGCAAGGTCCCGGAATTTTCCATCGAAAAGGTTCCGGTCGACGACCAGGCGGCTTTCGATGTCCTCAACCGCGGAGAGTCGGTCGGCATCTTCCAATTTGAAGGCGGGATGTCGCGCTATTGCCGCACATTCGGATTCGCCAGCCTCGACGACATGAACGCGCTCTGCGCGCTTTACCGGCCCGGTCCAATGGCGCTCATCCCCGACTACATCAAGCGGAAGAAGGGTGAAACAAAGATCAACTACGATCACCCCTTGCTGGAGAAGGTGGCCAAGGAGACCTACGGCATCCTCATTTACCAGGAGCAAGTGCAGCAGGCGGCCAACCTACTCGCCGGATACAGTCTCGGGCAGGCGGATTTGCTGCGCCGCGCGATGGGCAAGAAGGACAAAGAAAAAATGGCAAAGGAGCGGGAGGTGTTCGTCGCCGGGTGCCAGGAGCACAACAAAATCCCCGAGAAAAAAGCCACCGCCATTTTCGATCTGTTGGAAAAGTTCGCCGACTACGGGTTTAACAAAAGCCACAGCGCTGCCTACTCGCTGATCAGCTACCGCACCTGCTGGCTGAAGGCCCATTATCCGGTCGAGTTCATGTGCGCGGTGCTCAGCAACGAGATCAATGACACCGACAAAATCGCGTTTTATGTCGCCGAGGTAAAGCGCATGGGTCTCTCCCTGCTGCCTCCCGATCTCAACCGCAGCATGCTGAAATTTTCGCCGGAGGATCACGAGGGGGCAACGGCCATCCGCTTCGGGCTGAGCGGGATCAAGAATGTCGGCGAGGGCGCCATGGCGGAGGGGGTGGCCGAGCGCGAGGCACACGGATCCTTCGTCTCCCTCGAGGATTTCGTGACGCGAATGGACCCCCGCACCGTCAACCGCAAATCCATGGAATGCCTGGTCAAGTGCGGGGCTTTCGATTTTACCGCCGAGGAGCGGGCCCAGATGGTGGAGGATCTCGAACCGGTTTTGTCGGCCAGCGCCGCGCAGCACAGGGACCGCACCGCCGGCCAGCAGAGCCTCTTCGGTTCCGAGACATTGCCGATGACAGCTAGGGCCTCCGGGCGCCGCCGCGCGCGAGCTTTCACCGAGGCGGAACTCCTGTCGTTCGAGAAGGAGTTGCTCGGCTTTTATGTCACCGCGCATCCCCTCGACCCGTATCGGGCTTCACTCGAAAACGGCAAATTTATCAAGGTTGCCGCGTTGGAGGAGATGGATGACCGGGCCACTGTCCAAGTGGCGGGATTGCTCGACGCAGTGGAAAAAAAGTTTACGAAGTCCAGCGGCAAACCCTGTGCATTTCTGGCCTTGGAAGATTTCACCGGAAAAGTCGAGGTGCGTGTCTGGAGTGAGGCCTATGAGAAACATCTCCCGCAGCTGGTTCCGGGCAAGGTTGTGCAAATCACCGGGCGCCTCGATAAGCGGGATGACAAGCCGGCCATCACCGCCGCAGAGATCAAGATTTTGCCTCCGGCCACAGGAAGCGAGTTGCCGGTCATCCTCCGCCTCTCCTGCGGGCGCGCGGGGCGACGGGATCTGGAGGCGATCCGCTCGGTCGTTCTCGACTACCCGGGCCGGCGGCCTCTGGTGCTCGAATTTGTCGCGCGAGACGGGCGGACGCGCCGCCTCAAAGCCGCCGATCAATTCAAGGTGGGGCACGAGGAGAAGCTTCGCGCCGCAGTCACCGGCCTCTTGCTGCCCTAACGTGTTGCTTGCCGAAGGCGCGAGGAAAGTGTTTGCTATCCCGCTTGCATGAGTGCTGCATCTAAAAAATCTCCGCCGGCCAAGCTGGCCGCGGATGACCGCCCCGGCCCTATATTCATCCGCTCCGATTGGGTTGCGGCCATTATTGCCACGCTGATCAGCGCTCCGGTTTATTTCTACACAGCCATGCCCAATGTCGGGCTTCTCGACTCCGGCGAGTTCGTCACCGCGGCGATGCATTTCGGCATCCCGCATCCCACCGGATACCCTCTGTGGACTTTTCTCGCCGGGCTTTTCCAGCTACTTCCCCTCGGCAACGCCTCTTGGGAGGTCAATATTTTCAGCGGGGTTTGTGGGGCCTTGGCCGTCGGTCTGGCCGCCCTTATTTCCTCCAGCATGCTGCGCTGGATGATGCCGGAGTGGGGGAGCAAGGATCCGTCGGTTACCGATAGGCTCGCGGCCATCATCTCATGCGTCTTCGCGTTGCTCTTTGCTTTCAGCTATTCCTTCTGGACGCAGGCCGTGATCGCGGAAGTCTACACGCTGCACGGACTCCTTATCGGTTTGTTCCTGCTTTCTCTCTACTGGTGGGTGCGCCGCCCATCGCATGACCTGCCGATCCTCGCCTCGTTTTTCACGTTCTCGCTCTGCATGAGCAACCACCACCTCACGCTGGCTCTGGCTCCTCTCCCTTTGCTTGTTGCGCTTCTCGTGAGGCGTTCGGTTTTCTGGGAGGTCCTGGTGGCCTCGCTGGTCGGTGCCGCTTTGGTCTACCTCGGCTTTGCGTGGCTCTCCAAGGATGCGGTCACTTGGTCGACCGCCGTAAGGTTTTTCTACTTCGTGATGTTGGCCACGATCGTTCTCCTTGTGATCAAGTGGCGCCGCACGGACTTGCGTGTCATTATTCTGGTGCCGGTAATGATTATCGTCGGATTGCTGCCCTACGCCTACATGCCGCTGGCCTCGATGACCAATCCGCCGATGAATTGGGGTTACACGCGCACTCCAGAAGGATTCTTTTATTCGATCAACCGCACGCAATATGCCGGCAGTCTTTCCGACCTCATCGTGCGCACCTTGGGCAAGGCGATGGGCACGGTGCCTGAGAAACCTCCGGAACCGAAGGATCCCGAGCGTGTCTCCACACTGGAATTGGGCCGCGAGTTCGTCACATTTTACTACGCAAGGTTGCTGGAGAATTTCACACTCTGGTCGGTCATCGCGTTTTTTGCCGTGGTTTTGGGGTTGCTGCCGCTGCGTCTTCCCCAAAGGACTTTTCTCTACGTTCTCTTGGTCGGATTTTTTCTTGCCGCGTTTCTTCAACCCGTCATGGAGCGAACGGACACGAGCATTGACTCATGGTCGCTGCAGTTTCCTTACCACGGCTATGCCTATTTAATGTTTGCCCTGATTTGTGCCGCCGGCACGGGTTTTATTTTTGCCCGCGCCACGGCCGCCCGTCCCGGATTGCGGCATCTCGCACTTTTGCTCCCCTTTCTTCCTCTTTTGACGGGCCTGAAAAACGCGCCGCTTTGCTCTCAGCGCAATCACTGGTTCGGTTGGGATTATGGGCGCGATATGCTCAAGGATCTGCCGCGCGGAGCGTTTGTCTTCGGTGGAACAGACCCGGGTCGGTTTGTGCCTACCTACATGATTCTCGGTGAAAGCTACGTCGATCCCAAATTCCGCAAAGATCCGGACTTTGATCGGCGCGATCTCGTCATCGTCACCCAAAACGCCTTGGCCGATGCTTTCTACCAGAGATACATCCACGACCATTACGCGCCCGGGCGCCCCAAGGCAAAGGGTTGGCTGGAACACTGGCTCGGCCGAGACAAGCAGTATCCCAAGGACGAAACCATCATGCCATCCGAGCAGGAACTGATGGAGATCGTGCGCAATGTGAGCGTGAACCTCCCGCCCGGGGCGAATCCGCAAGATCCGGGTGTCGGCATTCTTTACCACGCTGGGATTGCTCAGTGGATTTTCGAGAAGAACAAGGATAAGCGCGAATTCTTCATCGAGGAGAGTTTCCCGATGGAGTGGACCTATGCCTATGCCGTGCCCCATGGTCTCTGTTACCGGCTGAACAAGGAACCTCTCGCCACTTTGCCGCCCGAAGTTGTGGCCGACGACTTCCGCTATTGGAGCGCCTATGTCGATCGTTTGCTCGGAGATCCTAATTTCAAGGAGGACTTTGATGCGAAGCGTTCTTTCTCCAAACTGCGCAACTCCACGGGCAACATCTACCGCGCCCGCCGCATGTGGCCGGAGGCAGAGCGCGCCTACCGGCAGGCGCTGCAGTTGCACCCCAACAACATGGAGTCGCTGACGAACTTGAGCGATGTTTTGCGCGCGCAAAAGCGCTGGGAAGAAATGGACGAAATATGGGATCGGGCCGTCCAAGGTGATCCCACCAGCCGCGGGGTGCGCAAGGCTCGGGAGCGCGTCACCCGCCTGCGCGAAGTGGATCGCCAGATCGATCAAGTGCGCCAGCAGTTGGCCGAAAATCCGCAGAGCCCGGAGGTGGTGTCTGCCTTGCTTCGCCTCTATTTGGAGTCAGGCCAAAACGGCCTCATCCAATCGCAACTCGAGCAGTCGGCCCGTGACTTCGGCTCTAGCCCCGAATTCCTCAAGTTTGCCGTGGAGTTTTGTGGATCGAACGGACAGTGGACGAGCGGGCTGGATTACGCCCGCAAGCTAACCGTCGCGATGCCCAATGATGCTGGTGTCTGGCTCGCCGCCGCCCGTTTTGAGTTTGCCAACAAGCAAATGTCTTCCTTCCTCGAAGCTGCCCGCAAGGCGATTCAGCTGGGGGGGGTTCAGGCCAAGATGAACCTCGCCAACGATCCGATTTATGCACCAGTGCGTGGCGCCCAGGAATTCCAACAACTCCTCCAGCAATAGCTTGTTCGATCGTAGAGGGTCGGGAACCGACTAAAAAAAGGGATTGTTCTCCTTTTCGAGGGCCACGGACGTGATCGGACCGTGGCCCGGGCAGACGATCGTGCTGCCCGGCAAATCAAGGATTTCCCGGCGGATGGATTCCAGCGCTTGCGGATAATCTTTACGGACTCCACCGATGGATCCGGCGAACAGGGCATCTCCGACCACAGCGGCGCTTAGCGCGCGGCCATCGATGACAAAAGTTGTTCCTCCGTCGGTGTGACCGGGGGTGTGGCGTGGGCGGATGAAGTGGCAGCCAGCGTTAAAGATGTCGCCCGGCTGAAAGGACTGCGTCCCCGGCAGAGGTTCCAGGGCCGATGACCATGCCTCGGCCCCGAGCGCTGCGGTGAGCGCTCCGAGGGCCTGGATGTGGTCGGTATGGGTGTGGGTGAGAAAGATGGACAAGACGCGGAGCTTTTCACGCTCGACGATGGCCAGAATTGGAGAAGCGTCTGCCCCCGTATCAAAAATGGCCGCGTCACGATTGCTTGGATCCCACAGCACATAGGCGTTCACGCTCATGTCGCGGTACCGCGTGCTGACTTGAACAAGGTTGGCGGGCGATGTTGCGCTGGGTTGGTATTCCTTGCGGCCGAGATGAACGAGAGCTGCCTCCCTGAGGCCAAGTGCGGCGCCCATCACCCTGACGGATGGCTCATCAAAAGTTCCCTGCAGCAGCGATTCGACTTGTCGTGAGGAAAGTCCGCTCTTGTTGGCAACGCCCTCCACAGTCAGCCCCAGTCCCCGCATGGCCTTGCCTAGGACGTCAGACAAATTATCCTCGAGGGGGCTCATGCGACTTTGTTTTTCAGCTGGTGGCGCAGGATGAAGTAGAGCGCTTGGAACATGGCAAGGGAGGAGAGGATCATAACCCATGCGTTGAAAGCTAGCACGCTGGCTTGAATGCCAAAGTAACGTTTTTGCGGGCCGAAAAATACGTTCGTGAAGCGATTGGTCCGGTAGTCGCTTTGCTCCATCTCCGCTTTGTTGACCAGATCTGTCGTCTTCTGGTTCACGTAGAGGCGCTCGGCTGTCACATCTCCCGTTGGCTGATTCAGCATTGCCTCAGGCAGGGCTTCGCCTTTGAGCACGTTGTCCACGCGCCGCAGCCTGCGCTCCACCCGCGCAACGGACTTGTCCTGCACCCCGGAGGCGAGAGCCAACAACTCCTTGAGGTCCTCCAACCGGTCTTTTTGTGCATCAGTGAGATTCTTTGTCCTCGCGAGCGTGGTGATTTCCTTTTGGATTGCTTCCTGGCGGGAGGTCAGAGGGTTCAGCTTGGCCTGGGCGTAAACCAGTGCCTCGTAGGACCATCGCATGGGCATGAATTCGCAGATCAGCGGCACCTGCAGGTCGCTGCGCGGTTCCCCCGCCTCGGGGTTCTGGCTGAACCATCGGCTAACGGTGTAAACGAAATCCAGGTTGCGGTTCATCTCCTCGTACTTGATCAACGCACCGCCGAGGATGATCTGTGGAATCAGTACGATGGGGATGATATTGACGGCGGTTTTTCCCTCGCTAACAAGGCTCGAAATGAGCAGGCCAATGGCGATGCCGCTCACCGCAGTAAGCAGCATCGCGACGAGAAAGATCCAGAACATCCCGCGGACCTCGAGGATCCAGTTTCCGATCAAGATGAACAACACGCACTGAACCAGAGCGAAGAGTGCTAGGGTGAGGACCTTGGCCAAGATATACCAACCCAGCCGCACGTTGAGATTGCGTTCACGCTGCAACACCGCGCGATCGCGGATGATGTCATCCACGCTATTGGTCAGCCCGAGGAACATCGCCACGACGAGGGAGAGAAAAAGGTAGGTGGGAATATGAAAGGACGAGGAGAAGTCGTACTTGCCGTCCTCCGAGTAGCGCAGCACGGAACCAATCAGCCCGGCCAGCAGCGGCGCCTCAACGATCGTGGTGAGCATGTTTCCCCGGTTGCGCAGCTTGCTTATGAAAGCGCGGGCCAGCAACGTGCGGAGCTGGAGTAACTCCTCCCGGAGAGCGCTTCGCCACGAGCGCCTCAACTCGGCCAAAGGTGAGGTGCTCTCATGGGCGGGAGGGTCCGCTGATGCTTGCCGCACGTCGCGCATCAGGCGCCAAGCCTCGTATTTGTCGCGCCAAAAATCCGGTGAGTAGCGACGTGCGGGGACGAGTTGGCCGCGGTCGTTCTCTTCGTAGATAATGTCACCGCTCAGATCGCGCAGCGGCGTTTCCAGCACGTCGAAGACGAACTCCGGCCGTGTCGTTCCGCAGGCCGGACAGCCGCCCAGCGGCGTGCCGAAATGCTGCTGGTGCTCGGCCTCGGCGAAATACGAAAGCATTTCGGCCGGTGTGCCGAAAAAGACCATCCGCCCGCCCCGGTCCAGCAGGATGGCCTTGTTGAACATCTGGAAAATTTTCGAGCTGGGTTGATGGATCGTGACGATGACGATCTTGTTGTGCGCCATGGCCCGGATGATCTCCATGACATGCTCGGAATCCTTCGAAGAAAGTCCCGAGGTCGGCTCATCGAAAAGGTAGATGTCGGCCGACCCGATCATGTCCAATCCGATATTGAGCCGCTTGCGCTCCCCGCCGCTCAAGGTCTTCTTGTGCGGGGCGCCGACCACGCTGTCGCGCCTCTCGTTCAGACCGAGTTCGGCCAGCTTGCCGTCGATGCGCCGTGATCGTTCCCGCCGGGACAGATAGGGCGAGCGGATGGCTGCCGCGAAGTTGAGATTCTCGTTGATGGTCAGGTGTTCGTCGAAGGCATCGAATTGCGGGATGTAGCTTACGTATTGCTTGAGCTTCTCGAAGCTCCCGTAGAGCGAGAGATTGTTGAACAGGATTTCACCCCGCACAGGTGGAAACTGGCCGGAGAGGGCACGGAGGAGACTGCTCTTCCCGCAGCCGCTGGCTCCCATCACGCAGATAAGTTCGCCCCGCACCGCCGAGAAGCTCACGCCGTCCAGTCCCACCGTCCCGCTTTTGAATTGGCAAACCAGATCGCGCACATCGAGCTGGTGGATGACGTTGCGCTCCTCCTCCAGTAGGCGTTCGGTAAAGTTGCAGCGCAGCGCCTGGTTCGCGTCGATCTGGATGAGGTCACCGTCGCTCAGAGGCGTCTCGTTGCGGACCGGAATGTCGGCGACAAGGACCGGATGATCGGTTTTGAGCACCTCGAGCCGACCGATCAGTCTTTGGAAATCGCAAAAAATACGCAACAGCACCTCCCCGCTGATGCCTGGGGCCAGAAGGATGTCGTCCTCGTCGAGCAGGGCGGGATTGTTCGAAACAAGATAGGTGGTCTTGGAGTGCTTGAGATGGAAGCGGCCGCCGTAGCTGCGGGCATGGCGCCGGAGATCGCTGAGCGAAAGCTCCGTGTCGTTGTCGAAGACAATCTTCTCCTCGAGAGTTCCCTCGACGCGGGCGCCAATCTTCAGGCGCACTCCGTTTAATTCGGCCGCGACATTCTTGAGCGCGATGACGAGGATTCTCAGTCCGAAACGCACCTCGAGCGAGCTTTCCCGGGTGCGGCTTTTTTCCAGCTGTATCTCGTCGTCCTTCGTGACTGTGACGAAAATATGCGCGAGCGAGAGGTTCTTCTTGGCGTTGAAATAAAAGACGAGATCTTGGTGGGTCAGCACTTTCTCGTCCACCA
The DNA here is from genome assembly GCA_037141375.1 of Chthoniobacterales bacterium. Lineage (GTDB taxonomy): Bacteria > Verrucomicrobiota > Verrucomicrobiia > Chthoniobacterales > JACTMZ01 > JACTMZ01. The sequence continues at coordinate 8,458 of JBAXCT010000030.1, forward strand.
CGATCCGCTGTCCCGGGTAAACGCGGGTGAACTCCTTGGGGCGCAGGGCCCGGCCCTGCACCGAGATGGGGTAGTCGCAGAGATTTTTGAGCAGGATCAGTTCTCCGTGGCGGTAGGCGGCGATGCGGTTGCCCCCGGTCAGTTCCCTCAGCTGCACATCCGCGTCGTCGCCCGCTCCGAAGATGACGGCCTCCAGCGGCGAGGACTCCGAAAATTCTGTGGGTGTTGAAGTGTCGTCGCTGTTGAGCTGGTAAATGATATCGATGGCCTGCGTGGCGGTGCCCAGCTGGTCCATGAAGGAATAATAGGCCGCCATGTTGTCCGTGTTCATGCCCGCACGATGGACAAGGTCATACAGCTGGATGCCAAGCAGAACCTTGCGGTCCTCGCTCAACTTCCCGCTCAGCTCACGCGCCATGTCCGATAGATCCGGTTTCTCCCGCAGCGCCTGACGGAAAAGACGGCGGAGTTCCGAGTAGACCGCCTCCGGGTAGTCGTAGCGCAGGAAGCCCAAGCTCGAGTCGATTTCTTCCTCGAGGAGGTTGCCGTCGACCCGTGCAAAGCCGGCCAGCACCTTGATGAGGAGAGGGAGGAGGTTCGGCCCCTCGGTCACGGTGCGAGGACGGCGCAGGGCGCGGCGCAGCAGGGATTCACCGGCCCGCTGCGCGCGGTAAAAATTGCGCAGCGTTCCCTCGAGGCGGCGGCCGAGGCCGCTGGGCGGTTTCTCCGTGACGGGCATCTCCGCAAATTAGCCGCCCCGCCGCTTCCAGCAAAGCCTTTGCACAAGACGCGAATTGCGCGGATCCTCGCTTTGGGGCTTAATGCCCAGTTCACCATCCTTCCATGCCCCGCAAAAAGAACGCAGCCAAAGCTAAATCTCGTCCCCTTGAGGACGCCCGCGTGCGCGGTTTGCGCAGGCTGATCACCCCCCGCCAGATCAAAAAAACGCTTCCGGTCGGCAAGGCTTCGGCGGCCACGGTTGTCCGGGCCCGGTCGGAGGCTCAGGCCATCCTCCACGGACGCGACACGCGTCTGCTCGCCATCGTGGGGCCTTGTTCCATCCATGATCCCGAGGGTGCGCTTGACTACGCCAACCGTCTCGCCTGCTTGCGCGAGGAACTTTCGGACGCGCTCTGTATCTTCATGCGCGTCTATTTCGAGAAACCGCGCACCACGATCGGATGGAAGGGTTTGATCAACGACCCACGAATGGACGACTCCTGCGATCTTGAGGAGGGGCTCCGCGTCGCGCGGCGTCTTCTTCTTGATGTCACGGCACTGGGGGTGCCCGCCGCCACCGAATTTCTCGATCCCATCGTCCCGCAATATCTGGCCGATGTGGTTGGCTGGGCGGCCATCGGTGCGCGCACCACCGAGTCGCAGACCCATCGCGAGATGGCCAGCGGGCTCTCCATGCCGGTCGGATTCAAGAACAGCACCGACGGCAGCATCCAGACGGCCCTCGACGCACTACTTGCCGCACGATCGTCGCACAGCTTTCTCGGCATCGATCAGGAGGGACGCAGCGCCGTGGTTGTCACCGCGGGGAACCCTGATACCCATGTTGTCCTGCGCGGAGGGCGCGAGGGGGCCAACTACAAGTCCCGACATACCGCGGAGACGGAACGGCGCCTGCGTGAAGCGGGGCTCCAACCCGGATTCATGGTCGATTGCAGTCATGCCAATTCGGCGAAGAATCCCCGGCGCCAGGCGCTGGTGTGGCGCAATGTTCTCGCGCAGCGGCGTCGCGGCCGCACCTCGATCATCGGAGCGATGATCGAGAGCAATTTGGAGGAGGGGAGCCAACCCGTTTCTCGCGATCGGAAAACATTGCGCTATGGCGTTTCGGTGACCGATGCATGCCTCGGTTGGGACGATACCGAAAAACTTCTCCGCGTGGCAGCGGAGAGCGAGAGGAAAAGCCGTCCGAAAGTGCGCGTCCGCGTGCCATGAGCCTTCTCGACACGCCCGTATCCCGGGCGTCGTGGGCGGCGGTGGATTTCGAGGGAACCGGCTCCGCCCCTGGGCAAGCGGATGAACCGGTGCAGGTCGGCATGGTCACGATGGACGGAGCGGAAGGTGCGCCGTCCAATTTTTTCCGAAGCTATATCCGGCCGGCCACGCCATTGACGCGCGAGGCCCAAGCCGTGCACCGCATCACCGAGGAACAATTGTCCGAAGCGCCCGCCATGATCACGCTCTGGCCGGAATTCAAGGCGCGCCTGACCGGAGCGGTTGTTGTGGCGCATGGTGCGGGAACCGAACGGCGGTTTCTCCGCGTCTTTCCCCTGCATGGATTCGGACCTTGGGTGGACACCTTGGCCATGAGCCGCGCGGTGCTTCCCGACTTGGCGGAGCACTCGCTTGGGACCGTGGCCGCGGCCCTGCAGATCGAGCCTGCCATCCGGCGGCTTTGCCCGGACACCGGGTGGCATGATGCCTTGTTTGATGCCGTTGCATCCCTTCTCGTGTTGCGTGATCTGGTCGGCATCTGCGATCTGGGCGATGCGCGGGTGGGGCAACTCTGCGCGCTGGATGCAAGCGCCTACCATCGCCGCCGCGGAATGCTCCGTGCGGCGCGCGATGTCGGCTGGCATGAAGGGCCCCGAAACTAAGAAGATTTCTGTTTGGCGTTGTTCTTTCTCAAGCCTATGCTTCCCGACCACTTCACTGGTAAAATAAATTATGAATTCACTGGTTTATGTTCTCCCTGCCGCCGGCATCATGGCGCTGGTTTTCACTTTTCTCCGCTCACGCTGGATCTCCCGTCAACCCGCCGGCAACGAGCAGATGGAGCGAATCGGCAGCTTTATCCAGGAAGGGGCGATGGCCTTTCTCAAAGCCGAGTATCGCGTCCTCGCCGTTTTCGTCGTCGTGGTGGCGGCTCTCCTCGCTTGGCAGGGTTCGTGTGAAGTCGAGTCCAGTCCGCTCGTCGCCCTCTCCTTTGTTGTCGGCGCGTTTTGCTCCGCCTTGGCGGGTTTCATCGGCATGCGGGTGGCCACCAAGGCCAACGTGCGCACCACAAATGCGGCCCGCACGGGACTGAACGAAGCGCTGCGCGTCGCCTTCAACGGCGGTTCCGTCATGGGCATGGGTGTGGTCGGTCTCGGCCTCCTCGGCCTGAGCGGACTCTTCATCTGGTATGCCGGACTCTTCGGCATTGCCAACGAGACGGAAGTGTCCCGCTTGCTCACCGTTTTGACCGGATTTTCCTTCGGAGCCTCTTCTATTGCCCTCTTTGCCCGCGTGGGTGGGGGTATCTACACCAAGGCAGCCGATGTGGGTGCCGACCTTGTCGGCAAAGTCGAAGCTGGCATTCCCGAAGATCATCCGCTGAACCCTGCAACGATTGCCGACAATGTCGGCGACAATGTCGGCGACGTAGCCGGCATGGGTGCAGATCTTTTTGAATCTTACGTCGGCGCTCTCGTCGGCACGATGGTTCTCGGAATCTCGATGGTGGCTGTGCCCGAGTTCCAGGCCACGCCGTTCGGCGGTTTAGGTGCGATCATTCTGCCCATGCTGCTTGCCGCGGCGGGTATCGTTGTTTCCATCATCGGTACCTTCTTTGTTAAAGTTCGCGAGGGAGGGAATCCCCAAGTCGCGCTCAACACGGGACAATTCGTCGCCGCCGTGCTGCTCCTCGCCGCCAGTTGGTTTCTTATCACCGGTCTTCTCCCTGCCCGCTGGACGGTGGGAGAACTCACCATCGTCGGTGCAACCTTTACCACCGTTCAGGTCACCTACACTTCCTCCGGTGTTTTCTGGGCAGCCATCGCCGGACTCGTCGCTGGGGTGATCATCGGATTGGTCACCGAGTATTATACCGGGACAGGCAAAAAACCGGTCATCGACATCGTCAATCAATCGGTCACCGGTACCGCGACCAACATCATCGCCGGTCTCGGCGTTGGCATGCGTTCCACCGCGATCCCCATCCTTGTTCTGGCCGCCGCCATCCTCGCCGCCTACGCGGCGGCGGGGCTCTACGGCATCGCCATTGCCGCGGTCGGCATGCTGGCCAACACCGGCATCCAGCTGGCGGTCGATGCCTATGGTCCTATTGCCGACAACGCCGGGGGGGTGGCTGAGATGGCGCGCTTGCCCAAAGATGTGCGCGCGCGCACCGACAAACTCGATGCCGTCGGCAACACCACGGCCGCCATCGGCAAGGGGTTTGCCATCGCTTCCGCCGCGCTCACCGCGCTGGCACTGTTCAGCGCCTTCATGCACGTCACGGGCCTGCATTCGATTGATGTCTCCAAGGCCTCGGTCATGTCGATGCTCTTTGTCGGTGCGATGCTGCCGTATCTTTTTTCCGCGAGGGCTCTCGGTGCGGTTGGGCGTGCGGCCATGTCGATGATTAAGGAAGTTCGCCGCCAGTTTACCGATATCAAGGAGCTGGCGGCAGCGCTCGCGGTCATGCGCCGCAACGAGGGGATCGAGCATGAGTATTGGAGCGATGAAGACAAAGCGGTCTTCGAGGACGCGCACGGCAAGGCCGAGTACGGCGAGTGTGTCGACATCTCAACCAAGGCCGCCATCCGCCAGATGATCGCTCCGGGACTTCTCGCCGTGTTGGCGCCGGTGCTCGTCGGCTTCGCTTTCAAATGGGCCACCGGCAGCGGTTCCGAGGCTCTCGGAGGACTGCTGGCGGGTGTCACGGTCTCCGGGGTGCTGCTGGCCATCTTCGAAGCGAATTCCGGTGGTGCGTGGGACAACGCCAAAAAAATGTTTGAGGAGGGGGTCGAGATCGACGGGAAGAAATACTACAAGGGATCGGATCCGCACAAAGCCGCGGTCGTCGGCGACACGGTGGGTGATCCTTTCAAAGACACCGCGGGGCCTTCACTCAACATTCTGCTCAAGCTTATCTCCGTCGTTGCCTTGATCCTGGCGCCGCTCATCCGGTGAGGAGAGCCCGGACACAAAGAATCTCAGAATATTCCACGCGTCAGCGGAAGCGGGCGCGGCGGTAGACCCCGGCCGCAACGGCCGGATAAACGGGATAACGGTAAGCAGGCACGACCAGCGTGGTCGCGGGTACAACCACTGGTGCAGGTGCGACAACCACGGTCGGCACCGGGGTGAAGGTCGCCACGGGGGCCATTACGATTGCGGGAGCGGTGGTCACTACCGCCGCAGTCGCCGCGCCCGCATGGAAGCCGGCTCCGTACCCGCCGCCATAGTAAACACCACCGTAGCCGCCGGTGTGGTAAACCGCCGCGCTCCCACTGTAGGAGCCGCCGTTATCAGTCGAGCCGTGGTAGTTCACGCTGCCGTCGCCGTAGGTGCCCGATCCGGAATGCCCGCCGGAG
>JBAXCT010000031.1:0-13571 GCA_037141375.1 Chthoniobacterales bacterium
GCGCGGGGCAGGGGACATTTTTTCCGGCAACCGAATGCCGGAAGGGGCTGAACCGATCGCGCAGGCCTACGCAGGTCATCAGTTCGGTCACTTCACAAATCTCGGCGATGGCCGTGCGATCTTGCTCGGGGAGCAGATTGATCCGCGGGGCGGGCGCTATGATATCCAGCTGAAAGGGGCGGGTCGGACGCCCTATTCGCGTGGGGGCGACGGGCGGGCGGCGCTGTCGCCGATGCTGCGTGAATACATCATCAGCGAGGCCATGCATGCGCTGGGGATTGCGACGACGCGCAGCTTGGCCGTAGTCGCGACGGGCGAGCAGGTCGTGCGCGAGGAGATGCTGCCCGGCGCGGTGCTGACGCGTGTGGCGGCCAGCCATATCCGCGTCGGGACATTCGAGCATGCCTCGGCCTTGGGTGATCGTACTCTGCTTGAGGCTCTGGTGCGGCACACGCTGGACCGGCATTATCCCGAGTTTGCCGACGCGGAGGATCGCGCACTCGCCCTCTTCAATGCCGTTCTCGAGCGGCAGGCCTCGCTCGTCGCGCGGTGGATGTGTGTCGGGTTTGTCCACGGCGTGATGAACACGGACAACATGGCTCTGAGCGGCGAGACGATCGACTATGGTCCGTGTGCATTCATGGATGCCTACGATCCCGCGACAGTCTTCAGCTCCATCGATCGCGGGGGGCGCTACGCCTACGGCAACCAGCCGAACATCGCGCATTGGAATCTCGCGCGACTGGCGGAGAGTTTGCTGCCGCTCATCCACGAAGACCGAGAGCAGGCTGTCGCGCTGGCCGAAGAAGCGCTCGAGAAATTTCCCGAGCATTTTCGCGCACGCTATCTTGCGGGGTTGCGAGCGAAGCTTGGGTTTTTCACCGAGGACGAGCAGGATTTCGATCTGGCCCGGCAGTTCCTTGCGTTGCTCAAAGAGGAGAACGCAGACTTCACCGAGTCCTTCGCCGGTTTGTCGCGATTAGTGCGGGATGATGCGGTCGACCTTTCGCCGGCCCGTCCTGAATGGCGGAAACATTGGCGCGTGCGCCTGCAGGCGCAGCCCCAGCCTCTCTCCGCCGCGGCAGATCTCATGCGCAAATCCAACCCTGTGGTCATTCCCCGCAACCATCGCGTCGAGGAAGCTCTGGCTGCGGCCACCGCTGGCGATTTTGTCGTCATGCAGCGTTTGCTTGGGGTATTGGCCAAGCCGTTTGAGGAAACCGAGGCAAACAGAACCTATCGCAGCGCTGGTCCTGCCGGCAGCGAACCCTACCGCACGTTTTGCGGGACGTGAGGCAGTTGTCTGCAGGGTGGGGACGTTAGAGAAGCCGCTGGAACACTCTGGAGACTTTGCGCAAGGACCCAGGATTCTCGCGTTCACGCGGCGGGAATCGCAGCGGACCCGGCTGGTTGCTCGGCGAGTTCCGCGAGGATCTTTTTCACTGCAGCCTCGGCGGTGATCCCATGCTTCTCGCGGAGGATCGGCACGCTGCCGTGTTCGATGAATTCGTCGGGCCAGCCGATGCGAACCACCGGCGTCGCGATACGCGCCTCGGAGAGCGCCTCGATGACGGCGCTGCCGTAGCCATTGGTCAGCGAGTGATCCTCGAAAGTGCAGACGACTTCGGCCGCGCGGGCGAAAAATTCCAAGGTTTGACGGTCGAGGGGTTTGATCCAGCGGGCATTGATCACGGCGGCGTCAATCCCTTTCTCGGCGAGAAGATCGGCTGTCTTTTCCGCCATCTCCACCATGTTGCCGAGGCCGAGGAGCACCACGCGTCGGCCGTGGCGAAGGACTTCGCTCTGCCCGATCTCGAGCAACTGCGGGTGCTCCTTGGGTTTCGCTCCGGTGCCTGCACCGCGCGGATACCGGATGGCGATGGGGCCGGTATGGTAGTTCGCTATGGTCCAGAGCATGTCGGCGAACTCCTCCTCGTCCTTCGGTTGCATGAAGACGAAGTTCGGGATGTGGCGCAGGTAGCCGATATCGAAAAGCCCGTGGTGGGTGGGACCATCATCGCCGCTCAGCCCGGCGCGGTCCATGCAGAGCACGACGTTGAGGTTCTGCAGCGCGATGTCATGGATGATCATGTCATAGGCCCTCTGCATGAACGTGCTGTAGATCGTGAGGAATGGTTTGAATCCCTGCGTGGCCAGTCCGCAGGCGAAGAGCGCGGCGTGCTCCTCGGCGATGCCGACGTCGTAGTAGCGGTCGGGGTGCCGTTTTTCAAAGGCCGAGAGCCCAGTGCCCCCGGCCATGGCCGCGGTGATGGCGACGATGCGGTTGTTGTGATCGGCGAAGTCTGCGAGTTTGGTCCCCAAGAGCTGCGAATAGGTCGGCGAGGCGGCGGCCTCGGTCTCGCCGGTGTCGGGTTTGAATTTGCCGAGCCCGTGGAACTTGTCCGGTTGCTGCAGCGCGGGCGCGTAGCCTTTGCCTTTGGTGGTGAGGATATGGAGGATGACCGGCTCGTTCTGCGTCTTGAGAAATTCGAAGGTGCGCGTGAGGAGTGCGGTGTCGTGTCCGTCGATCGGCCCGTAGTAACGGAAGCCGAGATCCTCAAAGATGACGCTCGGCAGCAGCATGTGTTTGACGCCAGTCTCCACCTTGTGCGCTAGCGCGAGTGCGGTCTTGCCACCCACCGACTTGATGAAACGCGCGGCCTTTTCGTGCAGGTGGGCATACGAGGGGTTCGTTGTGATCGTGCTCAGGTAGCTGGCGATTGCCCCGACATTTTTGGAGATCGACCACTCGTTGTCGTTGAGCACGACAATGAAGCGCTTGGTTGTTTCCGCCACATTGTTGAGTGCCTCGAAGCTCACGCCGCAGGTGAAGGCGGCGTCTCCGGCCACGGCAACAACATGTTCACCCGATCCCCGCAAGTCCCTCGCAGCGGCCATGCCGAGGGCCGCCGAGAGCGCGGTGCCAGCGTGACCCGCGCCGTAGCAGTCATGCGGGCTTTCGGTGCGCAGGAGAAAACCGTTGAGTCCCTGGTACTGGCGGATGCTGTCGATTTGCCGGGCACGGCCGGTCAGCATCTTGTGCACGTAGCCCTGATGGCTGACGTCGAAAAGAATTTTATCCTGGGGCGACTGGAAAGCGCGGTGCAGGGCGACGGTCAGTTCGACGACGCCGAGATTCGGCCCGAGGTGACCGCCGGTCTTGGAGACCGCGCGGATCAGTTCGTCACGGATTTCTTGCGCGAGTTGCGGCAGATCATTCTCCGGAACGGCGCGCACATCGGCCGGTCCCCCGATCCGCGGCAAGATGGGATCAGTTTTCTTCACCGGATTCGAACTCCTCCAGTTTGATGCTGCCGTCCGACTGGCGGGCGATGAGGCGGACTTTCTGTTCGGCTGCGTCGAGTTTTTCCCCGCAGGAACGGGCCAGCGCGACGCCCTCTTCGTAGCGGGCGATCATTTGATCGAGCGGAAGTTTCTCGTCCTCGAGTTCGCCCACGATTTCATCGAGCCGCTTCATGGCGTCTTCGAAGCTGCGCGGCTCGGTTTCTTTTTTCGTCTTGGGCATGGTCTAGGGATTTGCGCTACCCGTCCAGCGGTCGCGATTCGAGAAGAAAATGCATTCGCCGTCGATCGGCAGCGGCGTGTATTCTTGAAGGGGAAAAGATGAGAAGTTCGGGTCCGATTCCGGGCGGCGCAGGATGAAGTTAGCCCAGCCGCGATAGTCGCCCTTAGCGATCTGAGACAAAAATGGCCGACTTCCCGACACCGGTGTAAGATAGAGCCCGGTGATCGGGCCGCCCAGATATTTATAGTCGTAGAGCGTGGTGAACTGCTTGACGGTCGAGGGCAGGAGCAACGAGGTTCGTCCGGCGTACCACGCCGTGGCCCATGGCATGTCGGAGCAGATCACGTCGCCCGGATCCATCCAGCGGTTGAGGCCGTTGATCAGTGGTGCGGCGTAGGGCGGCCAAGCGATCTGCATCGGCGGCGCGGTCAACAAATTCACGGCCATCGGAAAGGCGGAGATCAGTATGATGCCTCCGATGAAAGCGCTGCGCAGGGGAGGGAAGTTGATCTCCAAGCGGTTCCACAGCACGAGGAGAAAGGCTAGGCCGAATGCGATGAAGAGCGGGAGAAAAAGCACGTGCAACTGGTTGGCGGAAACCGCGCCCTGCGGGGCGAAGAGCGACATCCCGGTTGCCGCCCCGAGCCACATGAGGGCAAGGCACCAGCGGAACATGTTGGTGATCTTGCGCCGGAACACGTGGAGCATGGCGAAAAAGAATGCCGGGGCGGCGGCATTGAACCCGAAGTAGCTGAAAAGATTTTCGAATTGCCCGGTGAACCCGCTGCGCAGCTTGGCCCGCACGGCGCCGAAAGCCACAAGATCGGGCTGGAGGTTGCTCATGAACGAGAACTCCGAACCGGTCGTGCCGTCGAGGATGGCGTAAATCCCCAGCCCGAGGGGGCTGCCGCAGACGAAATAATTCCGCACCAGCCAGGGCGCAACCACGCCCACATAGACAAAGAAGACCAGCAACCCGCTCACGGTGCGCGGATGAAACCAAAGAAAGACGAAGGCCAGGAATCCGGCGAAAACAAATGAGGCGACAGGTTGGGCCAGTGTCATCAAGCCGAGCAACAAAGCCACACCGGCCAGATGGAGCAGCATCGGGCCCTCGCGGTTCTCTTCGCGTGCCTCCATGGCCCAGTGCAAGAGCAGGAAAGAGAAGGAAAAAAGCAGGAGCATCGCCATCTGCGGAAGTCCCGAGACGGAAAAACGCCAGAGCATATCCGTGCAGAGCATCAAACCCGATGTTAGCCACGCCACTCTGCGGTCGAAAAGCGAGCGCACCAGATAGAATGTGACTGCAACCGAGGCGAGGAACATGAGGATGCCCGCAGCGGCAATGACACGGTCGCAGGTATAGACCACATCGGCCGGATCCATCGGCCACCATCGCTTCACGGGCCGCAAGAGAAGAGCGTTCAGTGCCGGGTTGAGCGGGAAATTGTAGGTGTCGGGGAAGATCCCCGGCGGTACCGCCTCCTTCGCATCGATGATCTGCCAGATTGCCAGCGGACGCACATAAAGCGTCGAGTAGCCTGCGCCAGAGGCGATCTGCCGGCCGATTTGTGCTTGGTCCATCGCTGTCTCGGTGTCCAATCCCCGGAAATTATAGAGCAGATAGAGGGTCACGAGGCCTGCAACGCTCAGGACGAGGACCGCCTTAATCACAAAGGATTTCAGCGACCCCAGCTCGACGCTGTGGACCAGTTCCTGAATCTTCGTTGATTCTCCTGAGATCATGGTTTGCGGTAGTTGCTGTTATTTAGTGGCAAGCAGCTGAAGCGTCGATACCGAAGGTGTTCATCTCCACCGGATGCGGTCGGCGAAAAAGACACATTGACCGTCGACGGGAAGATTGACCGCGGCCTTCAGTATCCAGTCTTTCAGTTCAAGTGCGGTGATGTCGCGGGTGATGAAGCGGGACCAGTCGCGGTAGCGGCCGGTCATGATGTCACCGCTGGTCCGGGCGCCGCCGCTCATCGGAGTGAGGTAGATTGCGACCAGCGGCGCATGGAGCAGTCGTTGGTAATGGATGAACTCAAACTGCGCCACGCTCGTGGGCAGCAGCAAGGAAGTCCGCTCCGCATACCACGCGGTGGCCCATGGAATATCGGATGCCATGGCCTCGTCCGGCTGGATCCACTTGCTGAATTGCACCACCAGAGGCGGCACATAGGGTGGCCAGTTCAGGCGCGGAGTTTTTGTCGTCACCGCTTGGACCAAGGGCATCGCGGATATCGCATAGAGCAAGACAAGAAATGCCGTGCGCAGGAGCGGTTGATTGAGTCCGATGGCGCGCCAGATGAGCATCAGGAAGTCCAGCCCGTAGAGAATCATGATCGGCAAAAAAAGCACATGCAACTGGTTGGCTGAGACCACTCCTTCCACGCCCGCGATGGACATTCCTACGAAAGCCCCGAGCCACATGGCCAGCACAGCCCACCTGAGCTGCGCCGGAATCCAGCGGCCGAATGGATGCAAGAACACAGCGAAAAAAAAGGCTGCCGCCACCACGTTCTGCCCGAGAAAACCGAAGAGTCCCTCCAGTTGATCCACCATCTGCGCGGACGTATTTTGCAAGAAATCGGCGAGGTGGAAGCGCAGGATGGGTTCGAAATCGGCCATCAGCGCCAGTTTGCTTTCACCGGCGCTCCGGCAGAGTTCGTAAATCGGCAGACCAAGCGGTTGGCCCATCACCTGCCAATTGTGCCAGGCCCATGGAAGCAGCGGCAGCAGGTAGGCAGGGATCGTCACGGCGGCGACAGGCACCCGAGGGGTCAGCACCACGACGGCGAAAACCCAGAAACCCGGAAACACCCAGCACATGGCCCCGTGACCCAGGGTGGTCACGCCGAGAAGGAAAGCGCTCAGTGCGGCCAGCGCCACCGTGCGCCCGCTCTGCTTCTGTGCCTTGCTTTGCAGCGCTCCCACGAGGACGAGCAGCGAGGCGTTGAAGAAGAATGTCATAGCCATCTGCGGCAATCCCGAGGTGGCGAAGCGCCACATGATGGCGGTCGCAATGATGAGTCCCGAGGCGAGAAAAGCTGTGCGCCGGTCGAAGAGGATTTGGCCGAGAAAGAAGCAGATTCCCAGCGTCGCGGCGAAAAACAGAATCCCGGCAGTCGCGATGACTTGCTCTGCCGGGGAGACGGCCCGGCCCGGTTTGACCTCCAGATACTTTCCTCCCAGTCGCAGCAATATGGCGCTGGTGAGCGGGCCGAGTGGCGGTTGACTTACGTCGGGCAGCGGCGCGGGCGCGTCCTCTCCATCGCGCGACATCAGGCGCAGTGCGAGTGGCCGGATATAGAGCGTGGAGTATCCCTGGCCCCTGGCGATCTGCCGGGCGATTTGCGCCTGATCCATGGCTTCCGGTTGGTTGAAGCCGTTGAACTTATTGGATATCCAGAAGCCGGAGAGGGAGCAAACAATGGTCGCGATCATCGCGCGCTGCACCCAGATCTTGAGCGAGCCCTGCTCGAAAGCGTGCACCATCCGCTGGACTGCAGACTCGATAGGCATGGGTCAGGGCTTGGCCAGCTCCGGGTTTTCGCGGAGTTTGCGGTGGAGGGTACGGCGGCTGATGCCGAGTTTTTGCGCGGCGAGGGTCCGGTTGCCCTTGCACTCGGCCAAGGCGCGGCGCACCAGCGTCAACTTGGTTTCGCCGAGGTTGAGAGCGAGGGGCGCGCGGGCGCTTGGTCCATTTTCAACTGCAGACCGCACGTTGATCGGAAGGTCCCGCAGCGTGATTTTTGCTCCGCTGGCCATGACGACGCCGTGCTCGATGGCGGCGCGAAGTTCCCGCACATTGCCGGGCCACCGGTAGGCGAGCAGGCACTTCATGGCTTCTCCGGTTAGCTCGCGCCGGGGGCGTTCGTTCTCTTGGGACGCTTCGCGCAGAAAGTGGTCGGCCAGGAGCGGGATGTCCTCCGGACGCTCGCGCAGCGAGGGGAGGTGCAACTCGACGACGTTGAGCCGGAAGTAGAGATCCTCGCGGAATCTTCCCTCGGCCACCATGGCGGCGAGGTGGCGATTGGTCGCTGCGACCAAGCGCACATCGGTCGCCATCGGCCGGTTGCCTCCCACGCGCTCGAAGACCCGCTCCCCGAGCACGCGCAGAATTTTCACCTGCGTGGCCGCATCGATTTCCCCGATCTCGTCGAGAAAGAGTGTTCCTCCCGCCGCCTGCTCAAATCGTCCGATGCGTTTCTCGCCCGCGCCTGTGAAAGCGCCTTTCTCGTGGCCGAAGAGCTCGCTCTCGAGGAGTTGAGGTGAGAGGGCCGCACAATGGACGGCGACAAACGGACCGCGGCTGCGCGGGCTCAGCTGATGGATGGCGTGCGCGGCCAGTTCCTTGCCCGTACCGCTCTCGCCCGTCAGCAAAACGGTGGCGCGCGACGGCGCCACCTGGCGGATGGTTTCGAGGACCCGGCTGATGCTCGGCGAATCCCCGACGAAACTTTCCAAACCGAAGCGCTTGTCGATCTGCTCGCGCAGACGGACATTCTCCCTCTCGACCTCGGATCCATGAAGGGCGCGCTTCACCAGAAGTTCGAGGCGGTCGAGGTTGACCGGCTTGGTCACAAAGTCGTAGGCGCCATGCTTCATCGCCTCGACCGCCGCATCGACCGTGCCGTAGGCTGTCATGATGATGCAGACGGGCGGGCTGCTCTGCCTCAAAGCCCAAGAGAGCAGATCCATGCCATTGTCGCTGCCGAGCCGAAGGTCGGTCAACAGGAGGTCGGCTGGCTCCGCCTCCATCACAGCCTTGGCCCCGGCGATGTCCCCCGCGACACAGATATCGTAATCCTCGGCCAGGGCCTTACGGAGGCCCTCGCGGGTGTTTTTCTCGTCATCGACGATGAGAATAGTCTTTTTCAAGAGATCGGGTGTAACTGCGACATTTTTTCTCTCCCGCCAGAGGCAACAAGGCAACACGCAACTTGCGGCGGCCACGGTTTGCGCTTGCCATAGCTGGAGAAAGCATTATGAGTTCGGGCGTGAAAAATCTCTTCTCCGCCCTTTCCGTCGCAGCGCTGCTTGCCACCACGGGTTGCCAGACAGCGCGTCTCGCTGGTCCGACCTCCTTTTCCTACGATCCAGTGACACAGTCACCGCAGAACCCCTCAAACGTCCAACTGAAGCTGAGCACCGGTGCCCAGCGTCTCTATGTGGTCGAAGGGGACAAAGTTCTCCTCGCCACGCCGGTCTGTGTCGGCAAACCCGGTTCACCCACCCCTCATGGCAGTTTCCGCATCTACTCCAAGGTCGCCAACCGTCGGCGCGCGAGCAGCCCGGGCGCGGGTTACCCGATGACTTACTGGATGGAGTTCCAACCGGCCTACGGCCTGCATTGGGGCTTCGTGAAAACGACACCCGCCACCCACGGTTGCGTACGCATGCCGATCAAGGCAGCCAAGAAAACCTTCGAACTGGTCCGCATTGGCACACCGATCAACATTGCCTCGAGCCAGCCATGGGATGCCACGGTGGGCAAATCACTCCCGCGTCTGGACGACTCGCGCTTGCCCGATCCTCCCATGTCCTACCTGCTCAGCCCCCGCGTCTTTTCCGACGCGAGCCAAGGCAAGATGTGGAATTTTTAAGCGCACATCCAGACCTACGCATTTGCTAGAATGCTGCTGGTGACTGAGGCCACGATCAGGCAGTAGAACACGCGTCCATCCTTGGTCAGGATTGCCTCCCTCCTGCAGAGAGGCGTTACTTTTGGACCTTGGCAGGACGAACAAATAAATCTTGCGCAGTTATCGCGGTCGCACTTCTTTTCTGGTGGGCGCCGTTGCGTGACCAGCGGACATTGTGAAACCCTCGGGGTCCAATGCATCTACTGCGGCGGCCTCGCCATCGGCGAGTGCCGGCAGGCATGCACTTGAGGTAACCGCTGGCAGTGGCATCAGAAAGCGCTCATCCCGCGCGCCAGATTCGTCTTTCGCCAAGGGCCCCGGCTAAACCTAGAAAGAGCGTTGAGAGTTTATGGTTGAGAGCCGGAGTCCGCCGCGGCGGACGGAGACAGGTCGCCGCGGCGACCAATTGAGAGGTTAAAAACCAACGACTCGTCGGCCCGGGTGCACTCACCCAAGAGCGAGGCAAGCTGATGACATCGATTGCTCATGCCCAATCCCTCGACGATCAACTGCGGTTGTGGGCTAAAGCGTGCCGGTGATCTTCTTGCACCAACCTTTAGATTTCGAGTGAGGCCACACGACCCAACTTTCTGGTTTTCTGGTCGTTTGGAACTTTCTCCAAATCTTACAGTGCCCGGAGGCATCTTTTAAGAACCCCTCGATTTCGTCGCTGTCGGCATCCTGACGGAAGATGGGTTCGCCGTCGGCGTCATTGAAGGCCACCGCCCAAAAATCGTAATCCTTCTCTGGAAAATTTTCATAACCGATATCAATGCAATGGCTAAAGGTGTATTCGACTTTGCCGGCAGGCATAACGGATGTGTCGTCACCGATCAGACAGGGCGTGAGGTTGTAAAGCTTCCACTTCGCCGAAACCGCCACGGGCGACGCACACGATTTCCAAGGCTGGGTTGAATTCGGCCAGCGCTCCTTCTCGCGCTGGCCCCAGAACAAATAGGGCGACTGCAGTCGCCTCGCGGCTTGACGCCAATTTGCTCCGCCTGACATCACCTCGTTGATATCACGCTGCGCCGGTCCGTAGTCGAGGCCCTGACTGAAAAGGTGCCCATCGTAGCCCATGGCCAAGGGTTGACCGAGCAGCATCAGCGGATGGTTGTAGCCCGGACAGCAGATGACCCGCGCATCCGGGCCGATACGGCGCAGAGCAACCTGCACCTCGGCCAGTTCCTCGCGGTTGCCCTCTTTGTAGCCGTGCCGTGAATCGAGCCCAGCCACCAGAGCCATGGCTCCGGAGGTGAAGAGGATGAGACAGGCTGTGGCGCGGATCCACCGCGGCCACCGGGCAAGCAGATCTTCCCATAGAAAAGGAACCACGGCCAAGTACCCCCAGATCATGAGCTTGGTGTTGTCCCACAGCCATGGGGCCAGCGCGAAAAGGAAGCAGAATAAAAGCGTGCCGGAACCGACGAAGCCGAAGACCCGCGCATCGGTCTTCCCGCGCCGAATCAGGACAAAAAGGAGCACGGCCACCAGGGGGAGAAAAATGCCGAAATTCCACACCCAGAAAAGCACTCCGGCGTCCTCTTGCATCCAGCCGGGCGACCAGCGGAATGCCGAGTGCGCGGTGAAGCGCGCAGTGACCATGGAGACGAGCCAGCTGGCGGGAATCAGGCTGACGATGCCGGTGAGTAGAAAACCCTTGGCGCGGCCTGCGCGCCATGCCGCGACGAGGCACGCAGCCAACAGCACACTCAGGAAAATAAAGGCGGGCGCATTGAACAAAGGCATGCTGGCGTAGAGTGCCACCTCGGCAAGCAGAGGAAGCTGCGGACCCTTAGCGTCGCCGCATAATCTGGCGCGCCATGAAGTCATCAGCATGAGACAAGCAGGCAGTGAGTAAAGTAGACCGCGTTGGGTAACAAGAATGGCGAGGAAGAGATTCTTCCACTCCATCTCGCCCTGCATCAGGTCCCATGATCCCTTCGTCAGGATCTCCAGAGCGCCTAGTCCGCCGGCAAAAAGAAATGCCGCCATGGCAAACGCGCCGCCCCATCGCCACAACGCGACGGCTGCCGCCGCCGCCCCGAGCAAGGCGGTCCAGCGCAGACCTGCGTACAGCGGTACACCGGTCAGACGGAGCAGCGAGTTCCATAGGTCCATGCCGGGGTGGTAGGCGAATGGTGCGCCGGTGAGGAACGGGTTCTCCGGCCAGAAGGCTCCCCCGTTGGCCCAGCGCTGGATGAGGTTCAGGTGCAGCGCCATGTCGCCGAGATTGTTTGGCGCAAGCACTTTGAGATCCCCTCCATCCCAATAAATGACCCACAGGAAAGAGCGCAGCGAGGCGAGAGCGAACACCAGGAAGAGGATGGTATCGGCCAGCGAGACGCGCCGCGGGGCCTCGGGAGTGCGACCGGCAAGCCAGATCCCGGCGAGCGCGCCGCCCGCCAGCGCAATCCAAGCGATCGGCGCGCTCATCCGTCCCCCGAGAGTCGCCATCCCCGCCGCCGCGACGGTCGAGACGGCGATGAAAACCAGCCAACCGCAAAGAATGCGCCACGAGGTCATGGTTCGCCCCTCCTCGGTGCCGCATTCGGACGAAGCTGCATCCACTGCGAGAGCAGTTCGCGGGAGAAAAACACTGAGCATTGATCCATGCCGGAGCGGAAATTGAAGTGACGCTCTTCGAATTTGTCACCGAGTTTCGCGCGCAAGTCGGCCGCTTTCTCGGTCTCTACCACATGAACGGAGGCTTCCGGTAATGGATCGGGTATCTTCGGCCCATGATACCCGACACTATAGAAGTCACCCAATATCCAGGGCACCGGATAATAGCTGTCAAGGTAGATGGCAATCGGCGTACTGAAGTAACGCGGATCCGCCGCAGCCAATTCGAGCAGAGGGGAGGTGAATCGGCCGAGGGAGCGGTAGGCTTGGACGTAGACATAGAGCTCTCTGTCGTCCTCGAAATCCCGGAAGTTTAGCTTTAGAGTCATTCCCAATGACACGGTGAGCAGCAAAGCACCGGCGATCCGTGCCGGGACTTTGCCGGCCGCGGTGATGGCCAGCCCGAAAAACAAAAACCAAGGCCACATGATCGACACGATGCACCAGGGTGTTTTGTAGGGCACCAGCGAATAAGCCAGAAGGATGCCGGTCGTGTAGATGGCCAAGAGGCGCGGCACCGCCGCGCTGGGCCACGCGTAGCGGACCGACCAGATCAGGCCGGCCAAGGCGGGCCATTCGTAGCGTGCGAGGAGCGCCACCCAGTAATAGTTGACGAAAGGCAGCAGGTCGTAAGCCCCTTTTTCGTGGCCGTTACCGGCCGTGCCGGTCTTGGTCCACTCCAGTATCGATTGGAACGGCCCGAGCAATCCCGGCCAGTTGAAAAAATTCCCAGAATAAAAGAACACGAGCAGGAAGATAGATGTCAGGCAACCCAACCATACATCGCGCACAGTCCATGCTCGTGCGGTCGCACGTTGCGGTGGCGGACGCAGCGGCGACAAGCGGTTCCATCCGGCCATGACCAAGGCCGCCGCCAGCAGAGAACCGGTATGAATGAGATAGGTTTCCTTGTTGAGCAGCATTCCGGTTAGCCCTGCGATCATGACCCACAATCCGGCGCGATCTCTCTCCAGCCACAGCGCGAAGATTCCCCAAGTGAAAAGCGCGCAGGCTAGCGCAAACCACGCTTCGTGGATGGAGTATCGCCCGTAGAAAACGCAGGCTGGTGACACGGCAAAGGCCAAGGCCGCCCAGCGCACCGCGGTCCGCCCGAACCAGCGCGCGAAAAGAAAAAGTGCGGGAATCATCAGCAGGCTGGCCACCACCGAGGGCAAACGCAGGGCCCAGAGATTGCGTCCCAGCAGGCTCTGCGAGAGAAATAGGACGTAGAAGTGCCAAGGCCCGTGGTAGTTGTCGGCATTGTATTTGAAGGTGCCCTGCACACGCATCTGATCCGTGAACCAACCGTTGATACCCTCATCGAAGTGAGGAGCCTTCAAATCAAGCCAGGCCAAACGCAGCGCCGCAGCCAGCAGCAGAATAAAAAACATATCCCACGGGACAGTTCTGCGGTTACTTATTGGCATCATGGCAGCGGATCTTATGGCAGAATCGGACGCACCTGGCGTGTCAATTGTTGTACCGGCCTTCCGGGAGGAGCGGCGCATCGGGCCGACCGTGCACGCCTTGGGCCGCCTCGGGTCGGCTTATCCCCGACTCCGCGAGGTCCTTGTTGTGGTCGAACCGGGCGGTGACCGCACTGCCGAGGTAACCCGCGAGGCTGCCGCCGGTCATCCGCTTTTCCGAGTGGTGGAGAATCCTGTCCACCGAGGGAAGGGCCACGCGGTGCGCACGGGCATGATGCAGGCCCGGGGCGACATCGTTTTTTTCATGGATGCCGATCTCAGCGTGCCGCTTGCGTATGTTGGACC